>JANLUV010000340.1:0-5852 GCA_031363685.1 Alphaproteobacteria bacterium
CCACGCGCCAGTTCGCGCGGGTGCAGGCGCGCTGGCAGGCTGAACTTGAGGCGCGCGGCGAAGTCGATCCACCGGTCCGCCGCAACGCGTTGTTCGAGTATGCGGCGGCGCGCTGGCAAGCCAATCCGCCCCCGCACGGGGTGGTCGCCGCCGGGGTGACCAGCGCGTCGCCGGCCTTGGCCAAGCTGCTGCGGGTAATCGCGCATCTGCCCAAGGGCGCGGTGATCCTGCCCGACCTCGATCTTTATCTGGCGGACGATGTCTGGGCTGCGCTGGGCAGTGCGGGCGCGCCGGGCGAACCGGGCGGTGCTCCATTCGGCGAGCGCGATGCAGTCAGCCATCCGCAATACCACCTCAAACTGCTGCTTAACCGCATGGGCGTGGCGCGGGGCGAGGTCGAGCCGTGGCACCGTTCCGGCCTGTCCGCCGCGCCGCCGGCCCGCAGCCGCGCGATTTCCAACCTGTTCCTGCCGCCCGAGGCCAGCGCGCGGTGGGTGTCGCTCAAAGCCGACGACCGCCGCCTTTCCGGCGTGCGCCTGATGGAAAGCGCCCATCCCGGCGAGGAAGCGCAGGCCATCGCGATCCTGATCCGCGCCGCGCTGGACGTGCCCGGGCGCCGCGCCGCGCTGATCACGCCCGATCGTTCGCTCGCCGCGCGGGTGATCGCTCACCTCAAACGCTGGGGCATCACGGCCGACGATACCGCCGGCCAGCCGCTGCCGCAGACCACCGCCGGGCGCCTGTTCCTGCTACTGGCTGAAACCGTGGCCGCCGCCGCCGCCCCGGTGCCGCTGCTCGCGCTGCTGGGTCATCCACTGGTCGGCGGGGCGTTCGGCCGCCCGGCGTGGCTCGGCCATGTCCGCAAGCTTGACCGGCTGCTGCGCGGCCCCCGGCCGGAACCGGGCCTTGCCCACCTCGGCGCGATGATCGCTGCCCGCAAGGATCCAGCGCTATCCGGCTGGTGGGCCGAAGTCGAACGCCTGCTTGCCCCGCTGTTCATGGCAGATGACGAAATTGCGCTGGCCGATGCGCTCGACGCGCTTGCCGCCGCCGCCGAGGCGCTGTCGGACGGCGCGGTGTGGGCCGGAGCCGATGGCCGGGCATTGGCCGGCTTCGTCGAGGAACTGCGCGAAGCGGCCCGCACGATCGGCACGGTGATCGCGCCGGACGATCTCGCCACCATACTGCGCGACGCGATGGAGCGTACCGCCGTCCGCCCGCCGTGGGGCGGCCATCCCCGTGTCGCGATCTACGGGTTGATCGAGGCGCGGATGAGCCGCGCCGATCTGGTGATCTGCGGCGGGCTGACCGAGGGGACATGGCCCGGCGCGGCGGCGCCCGATGCGCTGCTCGCCCCGGCCGTGCTGCGCGCGCTGGGCGTGCCGGGCGCGGATTTCCGCATCGGCCTGGCCGCGCATGATCTTGCCGCCGCGCTTGGTGCGCCCGAAGTGGCACTCAGCCACGCCCGCCGCGATGCCTCCGGTCCGGCCATCCCCTCGCGCTTCGTCTTGCGCGTTCGCGCGATGCTCGGCGAAAAGCTGTTGGCTGAACATCTCGAAATCGCCACGATCAAGCTGGCGCGCGCGATCGACGATGCCCCGCCCGAACCCGCGCATCCCCGCCCCCAGCCGCGCCCCAGCGCCGCCCAGCGCGATGTGCCGATCGCGGTTACCGGGCTTGATCGGCTGCGCGGCGATCCCTACCAGTTCTACGCTAGCGAGATCCTTGGTCTGCGCGCGTGGGACGCGCTCGATGCGGAGCCGACTGCGGCATGGAAGGGCACTGCCGTCCACGCGATCCTCGAACGCTGGCACCAGGAAGGGGGCGAACTGCTCCCCATCGCGCAGGCTGAACTCCTGAAGATGAGCGCGCACCCGCTGGTGCGCGGGCTGTGGTGGCCGCGGCTGGTCGCGGGGCTGGAATGGGTCGCGGCGGAAACGGTGCGCCTCACTGGCGAAGGCCGCGTGGTGATCGCCAGCGAGGCCAAGGGCCACATCACGTACAAGGGCGTGAAGCTGAAGGGCCGGGCCGACCGGATCGATCGGCTGGCCGATGGCACGTTGGCCGTGGTCGATTACAAGACCGGCGGGCCGCCAAAACCGCGACAGGTTCAGGAAGGGTTTGCGCTTCAATTGGGCTTGATTGGCCTGATGGCGCGGGAAGGGGCCTTTGCGGGAGTGGCGGGTGAGCCGAGCCGGTTTGAGTACTGGACCCTGCAACGTCGCAAGGATGACCGGAATAGATTTGGTTCGGTGGACACGCCGGTCTTGGCAGACAAGAAAAGAACAGGGATTCCCGTGGAGGATTTCCTGCCCGAAACCGAACGATACCTCGGTCAAGCAATCGACTTGTGGATCAAAGGTGACGCACCCTTCACCGCGCGGATGGTGCCCGATTTGCCGGTCTACACGGATTACGATCAGTTGATGCGCCTAGATGAATGGCAGGCACGCGGCGACATGGCCGGGGACACCGAATGAGCCGCGTCCATCCGCTCAAGGACAACCAGCGTTCCGCCGTGGACCCGCGCGAGACGGTGTGGCTCTCCGCCTCGGCCGGGACCGGCAAGACCCAGGTGCTGTCGGCCCGCGTGCTGCGCCTGCTGCTCCAGCCGGGGGTGACCCCGGCCCAGATCCTGTGCCTGACCTTCACCAAGGCTGGCGCGGCGGAAATGGCCACCCGCGTCAACGAAGTGCTGGCCGACTGGGTGCGGATGCCCGAGGTGAGCCTTGCGCTCCAGCTCGATGCGATCGGCGCGCCGATGGACCAGGCCACTCTGGCCCGCGCCCGCACGCTGTTCGCCAGCGTGCTCGATTGCCCGGGCGGGGGCCTGCGGATCAACACGATCCACGCTTTCGCGCAGTGGCTGCTGGCGGGCTTTCCCGAGGAAGCCGGCCTTGCCCCCGGCACCCGCGCGATGGAAGACCGCGACCGCGCGCTGCTGTCGCGCGAAGTGCTGTCGCGCCTGCTGCTCGACGCTGAAGCGCGCGGCGATCATGCCCAGCTTGATGCGCTGGCGGCGCTTTCTTTGCGCGCGAGAAAAGCCGAAGACGTGGAACATTACCTGCTGCGCTGCGCCGAAGCGCGCGAGGCGTGGGTTGGCCCCGGCGCATGGATGCCGCCGCTGCGGGACAAGGTGGAACGGCTGATCGGCCTGCCGGAGGGTGCGGAACTGCCGGACCTCTGCACGGACTGGGCGTTCGACGTGCGCAGCCTGCGGCGGTGCATGGAAGTGAACGCACAATGGAAGCCCGCCACCGGGCAGGATGCGGCCAATGCCATTGGCAACTGGCTGGCAGCTGATCCGGCGGCGCGGGCCGACAAGATCGAAGAACTGGCCAAAGTGTTCCTGACCCAGAAGGACGAGCCCAAGTCCAGCAAGTCGCAGGAGAAGATTGACCCGGCCTATGCCGGACACGCGGCGCGGGTGCGGGACGGCATCGCCGCCGTGCGTGAACGCACGGCGCTGCTCGCGCTGGCCGAATGGCTGACCCCGGCGCTTACCCTCGGCCGCGATTTCGCGGTGGCGTGGGACGAGGCCAAGGCGCGCGAAGGGCTGATCGATTTCGACGACCAGATCCGCCAGGCCGCCGCGCTGCTGACCCGCTCCGACCTGGCTGACTGGATCCGCTACAAGCTTGACCGCCGCTTCGATCACATCCTGATCGACGAGGCGCAGGATACCAACGCCGCGCAGTGGCAGATCATCAATGAGCTGACCGGCGATTTCTTTGCCGGCGCGGGCCAGCACGGCGATGCGCTGCGCACGCTGTTCGTGGTGGGCGATTACAAGCAGGCGATCTTCCGGTTTCAGGGCACCAGCCCGGAAAACTTCGAAGCCGCGCGCAAGCGGGTCAAACGGCTGATGGGCGGGGCGGCCGAAAACGCGCTCACCCTGCGCGACCGGACCGATGCCCGCTCGTTGCGCGAACTCGGGCTGGACCAGAGCTTTCGCACCGCCGCGTCGATTCTCGAATTCGTCGATAACGCGATCACTCATATCGGCCCGGCGCGCTTTGGTCTGGCTGCGGCGCCCGAGCCGCACAAGGGCGAGGACCGCCCCGGCCTGGTCACGTTATGGCGCCCGGTCGGCATGGTGGGCGACGCCGCCTCGGATGAAGACGCGGAAGAAGGCGAACAGAACTGGTTCTCGCGCTCAGACCGGCAATTGGCCGACAAGCTGGCGCAGCAGATCGCCGAATGGCTCGACAGCCGCTCGCCCGGGTTCCCGCTCGCCAAGAACCACCATCGCCGCGCCGAAGCGGGCGACGTGATGATCCTCGTGCGCAAGCGCAAGGAACTGGCCGGGCTGATCGTCGCCCGGCTCCATGCGCGCGGGGTGGCGGTGGCGGGGGTGGACCGCTTGCGGCTCGGCGCGCCGCTGGCAGTGAAGGATCTGGTCGCGGCGCTGCGCTTTGCGGTCCAGCCCCATGACGACCTGAATCTTGCCGCGCTGCTGGTCTCGCCGCTGGTCGGGTGGAGCCAGGACGAACTGCTCGCCCACGGCTACCGACCGTCCGGGCAACCGCTGTGGGATCACTTGCGCCAGTCGCGCGACGGGGCGGTGATCGTCACTGTCGCCCGGCTGGTCGAACTGCTCAATCAGGCCGATTACGAACCGCCTCAGGCGCTGCTGCACTGGCTGCTGGTCGGCCCGTGGCAGGGGCGGCGGCGGCTGGTCGCGCGGCTTGGGCGCGAGGCGAACGATCCGATCGACGAACTGCTCAACGCGGCGCACGCCTATGCCGCCGCCGATACGCCCAGCCTGATCGGCTTCCTCCACTGGTTCGATGCGGGCGACGGCGAGTTGAAGCGCGAGGCGGACAGCGGCGGCGGGCTGGTCCGGGTGATGACCGTCCACGGCGCCAAGGGGCGGCAGGCGCCGATCGTGATCCTCGCCGATGCCGCCGATAACCCCGATCGCAGCATCGGCACGCCGCTGGAACTGGCCGAGGAGCGCCCACACGGCCACACCGACTTGTTCCACGCCCCCCGCGTGCTGCCGCTACCCAGCCTGCGCAAGGAGGAAAAGTTCGGCCGCATCGCCGCTGCCGAGGATGCCGCCCTGCGCGAGGAGCGCGAGGAACACTGGCGCCTGCTCTACGTGGCGATGACCCGCGCCGAGGAGGCCCTGTTCATCACCGGCTCGCTCGCCGCGCGCGAAACCGCCCCTGCGGCCGACAGCTGGTACGCCCGCCTCTCCGAACTGTTCGCCGCGCAGGACTGGCTGGCCGACTCACGCTGGGGCGAGCGGATCGAACACGGCGCCCCGCCGCCGCCCGCCCCGCCGCGCGCCGCGCAGACGCAGGAACTTGCCCAGCCGCCACCGCTGCCGGCATGGCTGTCACGCCCGATCGGTGATGAACCGCGCCCGCCGCGCCCGCTCGCCCCGTCAGCTCTCGGCGAGGATCACAGCGCCGATCCGCCGCTGCCGCCCGGAATGGGCGGCGCTGCGGCGCGGCGCGGCACGCTGATCCACAAGCTGCTGGAACGGCTGCCCGAAGTGGCCCCCGAAGTCCGCGAAGCCGCCGCCATCCGCTGGCTCGCGCGCAGCGCGGCGGATCTTGCGGACGGCGCCCGGGAAGAAATGGTCCGCGCCGCGCTCGGCGTGCTGGCGGTGGCGGATTGGACCGACCTGTTCGGTCCAGACGCGCTCGCCGAAGTCCCGGTTGCCGCCACCGTCGGGGAACGCGTGATTGCCGGCACGATCGACCGGCTGGTCGTCACCCCCGAACGCATCCGCCTGATCGATTTCAAGACCGCTCGCCGCCCCCCGGCCATGTTGGCGCAAGTGCCGGACGCGATCCTGCGCCAGATGGGTGCCTATGCCGCCGCGCTGGAACAGGTCTGGC
>JANLUV010000365.1:0-3654 GCA_031363685.1 Alphaproteobacteria bacterium
ATCGGCGGCCCGCCCGGTGATGATCACATCGGCGCCGCCTTCGCCTGCTGTAACAATCCCGCTCGTGCCGATATAGGCATGGGCGCCCAGCAGATCGCCTGCGACCGAAGCGTCCCAGCGGATGCGATCGGCCAGGTGCAGCACATCGTCGCCGGTCACTGCGGCAATGCGCACAGCGCCAAGCCCTTGCTGCCGGGCCAGCGCCGCGACCTGGGCGGCGGCGGCAGACGGATTGGCCGCGCCGAAATTGGTGATGATCCGGCAGCGGTTGGCAATTGCCGGGCCAAGCAGCGGGGCCATCCGCCGCGCGATGCGCGGATCGGCCCCCTTGTTCGGATCCGCGCGCCGCGCCCGCAGCCCGGGAACCAGCGTCCGCTCGGCCAGGCATTCGAGCGCGATGGCATTCACCCGGCCAGACGCGGCCAGACGGACTGCGGGTTCGATCCGGTCCCCCGCGAAGCCCGCGCCGCCGGCGATGGCCCGGACGAAGGTGGGGTCATTCATTACAGGGGGCCATTACAGGGGATTGGTCCGTTTCCTTACCGCGTCTTCGGCAGCGCATATGCAATAACGTAATCCCCCGCGCCAGAATGCAGCGAGGCATTGCCGCCAGCAGAAATTATTATGAACTGACGCCCGGATTTTGGACTGATGTAGCTTGCCGGCGTGGCGTGTCCGCCGGCGGGCAGCGGGGCGTGCCAGACCATCTTGCCAGTATTGACATCGAACGCCCGGATTGCACGTTCCTGCGTGGCGGCGATGAAGATCAGGCCCGACCGCGTGGTAACCGCGCCGCCGGTGTTGGGCACGCCCATCGGCAGGGGCAGGTGTGTGCGGATGTCGAACGGTCCGCTGTCAGCACCCGTGCCAAGCGGCTTTTCCCACTTCATCTTGCCGGTGCTCAGATCAACCACGCCGATCTTGCCGAACGGCGGCTGGGTGCAGGGCACGCCGAGCGGTGACAAGAACGGCCCGGTCAGCAGTCCGAACGGCGTGCCTTCCTGCGGCACCGGCAAGCCGACGTGGGCGACGCCGTCGTGAGAGCGCTTGAGGCCCAGCTTGTCGGCATCCTTGCGGCTGACCATCGATGTATAGTTGGCGACACGGCTCCAGTTCACCACCGCCAGCTTGCGCAACGGATCGACCGAGATGCCCGCCCAGTTCACCCCGCCAAGATAGCCGGGGTAAGTGATCGACGCGCCCGGATAACCCGGGGGCGTGAACGGCCCTTCATAACGCGCCTGGCTGAACTTGATCCGGCACCACAGCTGGTCAAGCGGGGTCAGGCCCCACATGTCCTGCGCGGTCAGCACATGGTTGTCGAACGCGGGCAGCTCGGGCGAGAACGGCTGGGTCGGGGCGACCCAGTCACCGGGCGCGGCGCCTTGCGGCACCGGCCGGTTATCGACCTTGCGCAGCGGCTCGCCGGTGCGGCGATCGAGCATGAACAGTTGCCCGCTTTTCGAGGTCTGCAGCAGCGCCGGGACGATCTTGCCATTGATGGGCATGTCGATCAGCGTCGGCTGGGCCGAAACGTCATAATCCCAGATGTCATGATGGACGATCTGGAACGACCAGCGCGCCTCGCCGGTCTCGGCATCAAGCGCGACGACCGAACTGGCGTACTTTTCGGTGCCGGCCGAACGGTGGCCGCCCCAGTAATCCGGCGTCGAGTTGCCGGTCGGCAGGTACACCAGGCCCAGTTCCTCGTCGCTGCTCATCGGGCCCCAGCTGTTGGCGGTGCCGCGCGAATAGATCTGGCCGGGGCCGGGTTCGCCGTGTTCATGCGGGCGGTCCATGTCCCAGGCCCAGGCGAACTTGCCGGTGACCGCATCGAACGCGCGGATCACGCCCGAAGGTTCGCCGACGAACTGCCCGTCTGACACCCAGCCGCCGACCACCGCTTTGCCGCGCACGATCGCGGGGGCGGAACTGATGTAATAGTATCCGCTGATGACGTCGCCGAGGCCCTGCTTGAGATCGACCGCGCCGCCGATGCCGAACCCGTCGCACGGGCGGCCGTCCGCTGCATCGATTGCGATCAGGCGGGCGTCGGTCGTGCCGAAGATGATGCGGTTGGAACAGGCGCCGGTGGCATTAGGCACCTTGTAATAAGACACGCCGCGGCAGGCGCCGGCGGGCGGGGCTTTGGTCCTGGGATCATAGGTCCAGCGCTTTGCCCCGGTTTCCGGATCGAGCGCGACGATGACGTTGGTCGGCGTGCACAGATAGACGGTGTCGCCGATCATCAGCGGCGTGGCTTCAAAGCCGAGCCCGGTATTAGTCATCACGCCGGTGCGATAAGTCCACGCGGGCTTAAGCCCGGCGACATTGGAATGGTTGATCTGCGTCAGCGGCGAAAACCGCGTTCCGCCCGGAACATTGCCGTAGCTGGGCCATTCGCCCGACCCGTCCGGCCCCTGGACTGCCAGGAGCGGTGCGGCTTCGATCCGGTTGACGGCATAGATCCAGCCGCCGAACCCCAGCGCCACGATCGCGAGCGCGCCAAAGAACGTCCGCCGATATTGCCGCAGCCACGGCCAGCCCACCCACACGCCCAGCACCAGCGGCGCGATCAGCCGGCTCTGCAAGCGCCACGGATCGAGACCGCCTTCCCACAGCGCCCAACCCAGCGTGCCCGCCAGCATCGCGGCGTAGAGCGCGATTGCGCGAGGACTGCCGCGGAAGGCCAGCCAGGCCGATCCGGCAACTGCCAGACCTGCAACGAGGTAATAGAGCGATCCGCCCAGCACGGCCAGCTGCGCGCCCCCGGCGATAAGCACCAGTCCGAGCAGGCCAAGCACAAGCGCAAGGAACCTGCGTGGCCGAAGGGGCGGGGCGGCATCGGTCATGGCAGTCATACATCCTATCAGGAACAGGCCGATCTTTTGCCAGCCGTGTTCGGTACTGGCGCAAATCATGCGCACAGTTGTGCTAACATGATGCAAGGCGACAAACTTGAACTATCGTAAAATATTATATTAGATATGCGGTTACGGTTATACCGAGTGCCGCCGCACGGACTGCCGCGCTATTTCGTCACTTTGGGCGGTTTGCCCAGCAGTAGCCCGGCATCGACCGTGATCAGTTGCCCGGTAATCAACTCGGCCGACAGGGCCAGCCAGCCGATCGTTTCGGCGATGTCCGGCGGGGTCGCCACGCGGCCCAGCGCAGCGTCACTCGCGAAATTGGCCCGAATCCGTTCATAGGCCTCATCGCCAACGCCGTCGCGCAGCCACCGCCCCTCGATCATCCCCGGCAGGACGGCATTGACGCGAATGGTCGGGGCCAGGTTACGCGCCAGTGCCACTGTCAGCGTGTTCAGCGCGCCCTTCGAGGCGGCATAAGCATAGGAACTGCCGGTGCCGTTCGTCCCGGCGATCGAAGATACGTTCACGATCGCACTGCCTGCGCGCATGTGCGGCACTACCGCGCGGGTCATCTGGTATGGCCCGATCACGTTGACCGCATAGACATTCAGGAAATCATCCCGGTCCAGCGCCGCCAGATCGGCCATCGGCTGAAACACGGTGGTGCCGGCGCTGTTGACCAGAACGTCGATCCGGCCCCAGCGCCCCGCCGCCGCGTCGGCCACGCGGCGGCAGTCGGCATCCTCGGCCACATCGGCGCGGACCAGTTCGACCTCGGCGCCGA
>JANLUV010000402.1:0-2526 GCA_031363685.1 Alphaproteobacteria bacterium
GCGGCTTTCCTGCCAGACCAGCGCCTCGATCAGCGCGGGCGACAGGTCATAGCGGGCGGCGAGCTCGGCGACGTGGCCTTGCCACCGGGCGGGGCCACTGGTCGCGGCAGGTTGGGTGAGGGCAGGGGCGGCAGGTTCAGCGGACAGGGCGGCGGGAGCGGCCTGAGCCGGACCGCCGGTGACCCAGATGTAGCCGCCGTCGCCCACTTCCATCACGTCGGCATGGGCGGCGGTGGACAGGGCAAGCGTCGGCAGCGCGCCAAGGATGGCCATAATTCCCCGCAAGACCAGCCGTTTTCCCAGCACCGATTCAACACCCCCCAAATCCACGTCGCCAACGTGAACCGGCGATGGGTACGGGATCGGCGAGGTGGCGAACAGACCTGCTGGAGCTTATGTATTGGCCCCGAACGGTTATGCGCCGCTGGCCCACAAGGTTATGCACAGGTCTGCCAACAGGCGGTCAGCCCGCCTTCTTTGCCCGGTGCTCTGCCAGCAGTTCATCGAGCACCGCGATGCGCTGGCGTTCGGGCGTACCGACGGGCAGGCCCTTGAGCCGGCACGCCGCCCACAGGCTTTTGCGCTCCGATTCCAGCGCCTTCAGATAGAGATCAGCCATGTTGCCACCTTGCGTTTCGTCCGCCGTACAGGAGGTGTGCGCCGGTTGCGACCGGGATTGTGCAAAAAGGCCGCCTCCTGCACGCGGTGCGAACGGCCTTTAATTGAATCGGGTCGCTCGGGCCGGGCCGTCAGGCCGCGAGGCGCAGTTCCAGCCGGTCCCAGATTTCGACCAGCGCCTTGGTCAGTTCCACCATCATCGTTTCGGTATGGGCCGGGCCGGGGGTGAAACGCAGGCGTTCGGACCCGCGCGGAACGGTGGGGAAGTTGATCGGCTGCACGTAGACGCCGTATTCGGCGAGCAGGATATCGCTGATCTTCTTGGCGCGGACCGGATCGCCGACCATCAGCGGCACGATGTGGGTGACGGTATCCATCACCGGCAGCCCGGCTTCGCCGAACAGTCGCTTGAGCGTTGCGGCGGCAGCTTGCTGGCCTTCACGCTCCACGTTCGATCCCTTGAGGTGGCGGACCGAGGCGAGTACGCCCGCGACCAGCACCGGCGAGAGGCTGGTGGTGAAGATGAAGCCCGGTGCATACGAGCGGATCACGTCGATGATCCGTGAATCGGCCGCGATATAGCCGCCCATCACGCCGAATGCCTTGCCCAGCGTGCCTTCGATGATGGTGATGCGGCCGGCCGCGTCTTCGCGTTCGGAAACGCCGCCGCCGCGCGCCCCGTACATGCCGACCGCGTGGACTTCATCGATGTAGGTCAGTGCGTTGTATTCGTCCGCAAGGTCGCAGATCGCGTGGATCGGGGCGATATCGCCATCCATCGAATAGACGCTTTCGAACGCGATCAGCTTGGGCAGGTCGGGATCGGTTTCGGCCAGCAGCTGTTCGAGGTGTTCGACATCGTTGTGGCGGAACACCTTCTTTTCGGCGCCCGAATTGCGGATCCCGGCGATCATGCTGGCGTGATTCAGTTCGTCCGAGAAGATCACGCAGCCCGGCAGCACCTTGGCGATGGTGGAGAGCGTGGCGTCGTTCGAGACATAGCCCGAGGTGAACAGCAGCGCGCCTTCCTTGCCGTGGAGGTCCGCCAGTTCTTCCTCAAGCTGGATATGGTAGTGTGTGTTGCCGCCGATGTTGCGGGTGCCGCCCGAGCCGGCGCCGACGCTGTGCAGCGCTTCTTCCATCGCGGCGATCACCTTGGGGTGCTGGCCCATCGCGAGGTAATCGTTCGAGCACCATACAGTGATCGGCTTGGGTCCGTTGTGCCCGGCAAAGCACCGCGCGTTGGGGTATTGACCCTTGGTGCGCAGGATATCGATGAACACCCGGTAGCGACCCTCGGAGTGCAACCGATCGATCGCCTGGTCGAAAGTCTGGTCGTAGTTCACCTGCGCCAATGTCCTTTGGCCGAGTTCAAGCCGCGTCGCCACGATCCCCCGGGCGACAGCTGAGGCCGCGCCTTACTCCATTCATTCGTCAAGTTCCAGCGGGTTTCGCAGGCGTGCCCGGCACTTCGACCGCGCGCGCTCCGGTTTTGCTGCGGGCATCGGTGATCCACTCGAAATCGTGGCCCGGCAGAACGATGAGACCGGGCGCCTCGCGCTGCAACGCGCGGATGGTGACCAGCCAGCGCATCACCGCCGCGCGGTCTTGCGGCAGCCAGAACCATTTCAGCAGGTTGGAGCCGGTGCGCAATTCCTGGAAGTTGATCGCAAACGGGGCGATGTCACCCGCAAACAGGTACTCGCGGCCGTTGTTCAGATGCACGTAGATCATCTGCGAACCCGGACTTGGCCCCGGAGCCGGAATGACGACCACCCCCGGCGCGACCGCGACGGCCCGCTGGCCGGGGATGCCGGCGCGCAGGGCGAGGCCCGCCGGCCAGGGGATATGATCATCGGCGGTAGTCGCGGGGACCTGATCGGGATTGAGCTTGGCGCGGGTCAGCGC
>JANLUV010000427.1:0-5780 GCA_031363685.1 Alphaproteobacteria bacterium
CTTCGGCCAGGTCGGTCCGCTCCCACGGGAAAAAGTCACCCTCGGCCTTGCGCCCGAAGTGGCCATAGGCCGCGCTGGTGCCATAGATCGGCTTGTTAAGGCCAAGGCCAAGGCGGATGCCCTTGGGCGTCAACCCGCCCAGCCGGTCCTCGGCCACCTTGGCGATCGCCGCTTCCAGCGCCGCATCGTCGGCGGTCCCCGTCCCGTGGGTATTTACGTACAGCGAGAGCGGCCGCGCCACCCCGATCGCGTAGGCCAGCTGGATCGTGCAGCGCGTTGCCAGCCCCGCCGCGACCACGTTCTTGGCCAGATAGCGCGCGACATAGGCCGCCGACCGGTCAACCTTGGTCGGGTCCTTGCCCGAAAACGCGCCGCCGCCGTGCGGCGCCGCGCCGCCATAGGTATCGACGATGATCTTGCGGCCGGTCAGCCCCGCGTCGCCGTCTGGCCCGCCGATCACGAACTTGCCGGTCGGATTGATGTGCCACGCCGTCCGTTCGGTGATGAAGCCTGCCGGCAACACGTCCCGGACGGCCTGCTTCACATAAGCCTTCAGTTCGGCACCCTTCGCGCCCTCGTCCCAGCCTTCCTTGTGCTGGGTCGAAACGACGATCGCGGTCGCCTCGATCGGCTTGCCGTCCTTGTAGTGGAGCGTCACCTGGCTCTTGGCATCGGGCTCGAGGAACGGCGCGGCGCCGCTGCGGCGGTCGTCCGACAGGCGGTGCAGGATCTTGTGGCTGTAATCGAGCGTCGCCGGCATCAGATCGGGTGTCTCGTCGCAGGCATATCCGAACATGATCCCCTGATCCCCGGCGCCTTCGTCCTTGTTCCCGTCCTCGTCCACGCCTTGCGCGATGTCCGCCGACTGCGGGTGCAGGTGGTTTTCGAAGGTCAGGTTCTGCCAGTGGAACCCGTCCTGCTCATAGCCGATCTCGCGCACGACGCGGCGCACTGCGGTCTGGATTTCCTCCTGCGCTCCCGGAGCCCAGTTGCCCTCGCGGTCGATCATCCCGTTGCCGCGCACTTCGCCGGCCAGCACGACCCGATTGGTGGTGGTCAGCGTTTCGCAGGCGACGCGCGCCTCTGGGTCTTTCGACAGGAATAAATCAACCACCGCGTCGCTGATCTGGTCGGCAACCTTGTCGGGATGGCCTTCGGACACGCTTTCGGATGTAAACAGATAATCGCTGCGCATGGAATCTTCCGGTATAAAGATATCTTTATGTCGTCGTCCTAGCGCGGTCGGCGGCGCAAGACAAGCAGTGCCGCCACAAGAAGAATTGCGGCCCAGCAAAGCGGCAGTGCGTTGCCCGCCCGCGCGAACAAAGTCGGCGCGTGGGGTGGGGGCACCACCCCGTCCAGCCGCGCGGCGACCGGGCGCGGCAGGTACTGGCGGACCAGCCCGTTGGCATCGACCACTGCGCTGATTCCGTTGGTGGTGGAGCGTAGCACCGGCAGGCCTTCCTCGATCGCGCGAAGCCTGGCTTGCGCCAGATGCTGCGGCGGGCCCCAGTCGCCGAACCAGCCATCGTTCGACGGATTGAAGATATAGTCTGGCCGGTGAGCCCGGTCGGTCACTTCGCCAGAGAACACGATCTCGTAGCAGATCTGGATTCCGGCCCGCCCCCACGCGCCCAGATCAAGTGTGCGCGGCCCCGGCCCGGCCCAGAAATCCAGCGATCCGGGAACCAGCCGCGACAGCCCCAGCGGCGTCAGCCATTCGCGCATCGGCAGGTATTCGCCATAAGGCACCAGGTGCGCCTTGGCATAGCCCGCGCGGATCGTGCCGGTCTCGTCCAGCGCGGTCACCACGTTGCGTGCCGCCGCCACTTTCGGCCCCCCATCACCAGATTGACGCAGCACCAGGTCGACCGCCCCGGTCAGCAACAGGCCGTTCTGGCCCACCGCCCGTGCGATGCGCGCCCGCGCCAGCCCCGGATCGCCGCCATAGGTGTTCCCATCATAGAACCACGCGGGATAACCGCCGCGCAAGTAATCCGGCACGCCCGATTCGGGCCACAGCACCAGCCGCCGTTCCCCGGGATGGCGCGGCAGGGTCAGCGCGGCAGTCGTCTGGAATTGGGTGTTGAAATGGGCCGGATCGTCAAGGTCCTGCTGGCGGATGCCGGGCTGGACCAGCGTGAATGGCAGCGTCCCGGGCCGATCTGCCGGAGTCATCTGCGGCAGCATCAGCAGCGCCGCCGGGCCAAGCACCAGCCCAGCGGCGATCGGTCGTCGTCCACGCAACCGCCACGCCAGCCACCACGCCCCGCCCAGCAACGCAACCAGACCGGACAAGGCGTATGTCCCCAGCCACGGCAGCACTTGCGCAAGGCCCGCGCGGCCGAACGGCCCCAGCGCCGCCACCCCCAGCGGGTTCCATGGAAAGCCGGTGAACAGCCATCCGCGCAGCCACTCGGCGATGATCCAGCAGCCCGCGAAGGCGAGCGCGAAACCGACCGGCCGGCGCCCCGCTCGTCCGCCGCAGATCTTCCAGGCCGCTGCTGCCACCACTGCCGGAAAAACCGCGAGGTACAACGAGATCAGGAACACCGCGATCCACCCCAGCCACGCCGGCATCTGCGCCTGATAGGTGAACGCCGTCGCAATCCAGCCATTGCCGAAGCAGAAATGGCCCACGCCCCACAGCCACCCGGCCAGCGCGGCGCGTCCCGTGCCCGGTGCCCGCGCCACCAGCCACAGCAACCCGGCAATCCCCAGCAGCGTCAGCGGCCACAGCCCCAACGGCTGAAACCCGCAGGCCGCCGCCACGCCTAGCGCGGGCGCGATCAGCACAAGGTGAACGACACGGACCCGGCGCACGGCCGTCGGTCCTGCGAAACTGTCCGGAAGGGCACGCATCGCGCCGCGTTGTGACCGCTCGGGCGAACATTGGGAAGGGGGATTGAGAGCGGTGACCGCAGACATAGCTCTCTCCCCTTCAGGGGGCCGGGTTGGGAGATGAGCGGGTGTGCGAGCCCCCTCAACTTCGGCTAGGCGCAATCCGCCAAGTCGTCATATCTTCCCCTGCAGGCGAGAAAGTGAGGCCTCGGTCAATGCCGCTTGCAGTGAACCGATCCGGCGTGATTGCCGCCCGCAGCCCGCAACGAAAAAGGGCGGGCATCGCTGCCCGCCCGTTCCGTAATCTTTCGCCGTCATTCCGGCGTTCGTGCAGCCTCAGGCCTCGCTTGCCGCCTCAGGTGCGGCGGCCTTGGGCTTGCGGCCCCGGCGCTTGGGCGCGGGTGCTTCTTCGCCGACCGGTTCCGCAGCGGGAGCATCTTCGCGCGCGATACTGATCGAGGGCGGCAGGACCGAGGCATCGAACCGGACGGGCTCGTCCGCCGAGCCGTTATCGGCGGGCGTCTGGTCCGCCCCGCTGTCGCGTGCTTCGACAACCCGGGCAGGCCGGCGGTCTTCGCGACGCGGGCGCAGCCCGCGGGTGCCACGGACGAAGGGGTTCTCGACCGGCTCGTAGACCGAACGCGGCTCCTCGCCATTGCCCAGCGCCAGTTCGCCCTCGGGGGCTTCGATCGGGGCGGCATTCCCGGTTTCCTCGACGCGCGGCTCGCTGTTCTCGACGCGCGGGCGATCCTCGCGCCGGGGCCGGTCTTCGCGCCGGGGCCGGTCTTCGCGAGGAGCCCGGTCTTCACGTGGGGCCCGGTCTTCACGAGCCGAACGCTCCTCACCCTCGCTGCGCTCCGGACGTTCCGGCCGCTCGCCATCACGCTCTTCGCGTTCGCGGCGGGTATAGGGCTGGTCGAACTCGGGGAAATCGCTTTCGACGTTGAATTCCTCGCTGTCGCCGGCTTCCTCGTCCGACTCCTGATAGCGATCGTCGCGGCGGGTGCGCTGTTCTTCCAGGCGCACGCGGGAATCGGCAATCACGCGGAAATAGTGATCGGCAAACTGCAGATAATACTCCGCCGTCACCCGGTCACCGTTGAGGTGGGCGTCATGTGCCTGCTTGCGATACTTCTCGAGCAGCTGCGGCGCGTTACCCCGCGCGCGGCTGTCGATCCGGTTCACTTGCTGGCCGTTGCCACCGCCGCCACTGCCACTGCCACTGCCGCCCTGCGGACGAGTATTGCCACGGCCGCGCCGACGGTTATTGCCACGATTATTATTGTTCAAGGGTGACCGTTCCTTCACCGGATCGCCGCTCAGCCCCATGTTTCATGGCCGGCCGGCGAATCGCTCGTTCTTTGCATCGCCCGCGCCGATGCCCACACTGCGGTGTCCCGACATCTGCATGGCTGGTGGCCTGAGATAGACCTGCCCGATTGCAAATGCTGGAGCTGCGGCCTGCAGGAGAGGAAAAATCCGTCTATCCGCTGGCCTGAAGTCGATTTAGGGGCTCCCAGCCCCATTGCCAAGGGAAATCTTGCTGCCCCGCACCATTATTTGCAGCTGGTTAACCGCCGGTAAGCGCGAGCACCCGGTGTCGCCCGCCCAGATCGCGATGGACCTGCACCGTCAGACCCGCCGCTGCGGCGATCGCGCTCACCGCGCTGGCCTGCGTCGCGCCGATTTCAACCAGCGCCGCGCCGCAGGGCGCAAGCAGGCCCGGCAACTGCGGCACCAGCACGCGATAATCGTCCAGCCCATCCGCCCCGGCGAACAGCGCCCCGGCCGGTTCATGCCCGCGCACCGATACGGCAAGCTCGGCCTCCTCCTCGACATAGGGCGGATTGGCGAGGATCAGGTCGAACCCGCCCAGTCCCGCCGCCCACCCGGCGCGCGTCCAGTCCCGCTCCAGAAAGGCCGTGCGGCCCGCCAGCCCCAGCGCCGCCGCGTTCCCCGCCGCCACCGCCAGCGCCCGGGCCGAGCGATCGATCCCGATCCCGCGCGCTCCGGTAATCCCCGCCACAACCGCCAGCAGCAGCGCGCCCGAGCCCGTCCCGCAATCCAGCACCCGCCGCGCCCCCGGCCGCATGGCCAGCGCTGCCTCGACCAGCGTTTCGCTATCCCCGCGCGGGATCAGCACCGCCGGAGTAACCCGCAGTTCAAGCCCGTAAAATTCTTGGCGACCGGCGATATAGGCCACCGGCTCATGCCCCGCACGCCGCTCGACCAGCGCCGCGAACCCCGCTGGCACTGGATCGGCCATCCGGCGCAGCAGCAGGTCCGACCGGCTGCAACCCAGCGCATGGGCCATCAGCACTTCGGCATCGAGCCGCGCGGTATCGCTGGTCGCCGCCAGCCGCAGCGCGGCCGCGCGGATTGCGTCCGAAACCTTACTCATTCCCAAACCTTACTCATTCAACGCCGCAAGGCGCTTGATCTGGTCCTCGGCAATCAGCGCATCGACCAGTTCAGCCAGGCCCGGCCCTTCGAGCACTTCGGGCAGGCGGTGCAGCGTCAGGTTGATCCGGTGGTCGGTCACCCGGCCTTGCGGAAAGTTGTAGGTGCGGATCCGTTCCGAGCGGTCGCCCGAACCGACCATCGCCTTCCTCGCCTCGGCCTCGATGCCGTGGGCTTCCTCGCGCATTTTCTCGTACAGCCGGGCGCGCAGCACTTGCATCGCCTTGGCCTTGTTCTTGTGCTGGCTGCGCTGATCCTGCTGGATCACCACGAGCCCGGTGGGAAGATGGGTAAGGCGCACGGCCGAATCGGTCGTGTTGACGTGTTGTCCACCGGCGCCCGACGCCCGGTAGGTGTCGATGCGGCAGTCGCTCTCGTTGACCTGGATGTCGATCGTGTCGTCGATCACCGGGTACACCCAGGCGCTGGCAAAGCTGGTGTGGCGGCGGGCATTGCTATCGTAGGGCGAAATCCGCACG
>JANLUV010000433.1:0-1682 GCA_031363685.1 Alphaproteobacteria bacterium
TCCTTGCTGTCGGCATTCGAATCCAATTTCGCGGTGATAACCGGAATTTGCGGCCATTCCAGCAGGTGTACACTGCCCGCATCCGGATAGCGCGTGCCCCACACTTCCTCGGCGGTGAATACCAGCACCGGCGCGGCATAGCGGACCAGCGCGTGGAACAGCGTGTCCAGCACCGTGCGATAGGCCATGCGCTTTGGATCGGTCGGCGCGTCGCAGTACAGGCAGTCCTTGCGGATATCGAAGAAGAATGCCGACAGGTCCTCGTTGCAGAACTCGCTCAGCGCGCGGACATAAGTGTTGAAGTCGAAGTCCTCGATGGCTTGGCGCAGCGTGGCGTCCAGCTTGGCCAAGAGCGCCAGCACGTACCGCTCCAGCTCGGGCATTGCCGCCACGTCGACCCGCTCGCTCTCGTCAAACCTGTCGAGCGCGCCGAGCAGGTAGCGAAAGGTGTTGCGCAGCTTGCGGTACTGGTCGGCCACGCCCTTCAGGATCTCGTCGCCGATCCGGTGGTCCTCGGTGTAATCGACCGACAGCGCCCACAGCCGCACGATATCCGCGCCGTAAGTCTCCATGACTTTCAGCGGATCGACCGTGTTGCCCAGCGACTTGGACATTTTCATGCCCTTGGAATCCATCGTGAAGCCGTGCGTCAGCACCGCCTTGTACGGCGCCCGCCCGCGCGTCGCGCAGCTTTCCAGCAGGCTCGACTGGAACCACCCGCGATGCTGGTCGCTGCCTTCGAGGTACAGGTCGGCAGGCGGGCCGATGTAGCCATCGGGGCGCAGCAGATCGGGCCAGCGCCCGCTTTCCAGCACGAAGGCATGGGTCGAACCCGAATCGAACCACACATCCAGAATGTCGGCCACGCGCTCGTAATCGTCGGCCGCGTAATCGCTGCCGAGATATTCCTGCGCGCGTTCATCGCTCCACGCATCGACGCCGGCTTCGCGCAGCGCCGCGACAATCCGGGCGTTGACGGCGGGATCGGTCAGATAGTGGTTGGTGCCCTTCTTCACGAACAGCGTGATCGGCACACCCCACGCGCGCTGGCGCGAAAGCACCCAGTCGGGCCGCCCTTCGACCATCGAACGGATGCGGTTTTCGCCCTTTTCGGGCACCCAGCGGGTCTCGGTGATCGCCTTCAGCGCGGTTTGCCGCAAGCTCTCGCCGTCACCCTGCGCCGCGCGGATGCCGGCTTCGGTGGCGCAAAGCGCGGTCTGCCGGTCCACCTTCCTGTCCATCGGCACGAACCACTGCGGGGTGCAGCGGAAGATCACCTTGGCCTTGGACCGCCACGAATGCGGATAGGAATGCTTGTAATCGGCGCTGGCCGCCAGCAGCCCACCCACTTCGCGCAGCGCGGTGCAGATCGGCCCGTCTGGCGCGTTAAACTTCGGGTTGATGACGCTGCCTTCGCCGCCCAGCCAGGCCCAGTTGGCCCGGTACTTGCCGTCGCCTTCCACCGCGAACACCGGCTCGATCCCGTGCGCCTTGCACAGCAGGAAGTCGTCTTCGCCATGATCCGGCGCCAGGTGGACCAGCCCGGTGCCCGATTCGGTGGTGACGAAATCGCCGGGCAGGAACGGACGCGGCTTGGCGAAGAACGCGCCGAGGTGGTGCATCGGGTGGCGGGCGATGGTTCCGGCGAGGTCGGAGCCTTTGATGGTTCGCATTAGCGAAAC
>JANLUV010000440.1:0-2030 GCA_031363685.1 Alphaproteobacteria bacterium
GGCATGTTCATGGCGATCCTGGACATTCAGATCGTCGCAACGTCGCTGCCGACAATCCAGCGCGCCCTGGGGATCACGCCCGACCGGATGGTATGGGTCCAGACCGCGTATCTGACCGCCGAAATCGTCGCGATACCGCTGACCGGGTACCTGACGGGACTGCTGGGGATGCGGTGGCTGTTCGTTTCGGCGGTGACGGTTTTCAGCGTCGCTTCAGCGGGCTGCGCGCAAAGCCATGATTTCGAAACGCTTATCGCCTGGCGCATCGTCCAGGGATTCGCCGGGGGAACGATGATCCCGTCAGTGTTCTCGGCGGTATTCCTGCTGTTCCCTGCGCGCTCGCAAGGGATCGCGACGACGATTGCCGGGATCGCCGCTGTCCTGGCGCCCACCGTCGGGCCGATTGCCGGCGGCTGGATCACGCAGACGTGGTCATGGCACTGGCTGTTCCGGATCAATATCGCGCCCGGAATACTCGCGGCGCTCGGCGCGGCGGCGATGCTGCGCGGCGAGCGCACCAACCAACGGCTGCCGCGGGCCTTCGATCCGGTCGCGCTGGTCGCGCTGGCCGTGGCACTGAGCGCGTTCGAAATCGGGCTGAAGGATGCACCAACGCTCGGCTGGGGCACGCCGCGCGTGCTCGGTGTGCTGCTCGTATTCGTCATTGGCGCCGCGTTCTTCATCGGCAGGACCCTGCGCTCCGCCCGGCCACTGGTTGAACTGAGGTGCTTTGCCGATCGCAATTTCACGATCGGCTGCGTGCTGAGCTTTGTGCTGGGCATCGGGTTGTTCGGCTCGACCTATCTGATGCCATTCTTCCTGGGCCTGGTCCGTGACCACGGCGCCTTGCGCATCGGGGAGATCATGCTGGCAACGGGGATTGCGCAGCTGGTGGCCGCACCGCTTGCCGTGTTTCTGGAATCCCGGGTCGACGCCCGGCTGTTGGCCTTCAGCGGGTTCGCGCTGTTCGCGGCGGGTCTGCTGGCGAGTTCATGGCAGACCCCGGGGACTGACGCTGCGGAAATGATGCTGCCGCAAATCATGCGGGGTGCGGCGATAATGTTCTGCCTGTTGCCGCCGACGCGGCTGGCGTTGGGTCAGCTTCCCGCCCCGCTCGTGGCCGACGGCAGCGGGCTGTTCAACCTGATGCGCAACCTGGGCGGTGCCGTGGGGCTGGCACTGATCGACACAGTCATTTTCAGCCGCAGCGCGGCGCACGCCAGTCACATTGTGGCCCAACTGCGGGCCGGCGACGTCACCACGGCGGTCGGCATCGGGATTCCCCGCGCTGCCTTTCTGGAACAACTGGGGCAGCCGCCCGACGAATTTACCCAGGAAATGGTTCGTCCGCTGGTTGAAAAGGCCGCGCTGGTCCACGCAATCAACGATGCCTGGCTGGTGATCGGCGGACTTACCGCCATCGCGGTGCTGCTCGTGCTGTTCGTCCGCCGCGTGCCGCAGGACGCCGCAACGTCGCCGCGCACATAGTTTGGAAGCCGAGCGCGCCTGACCTCTTGCCGGATTTGCAGGAATATGATGAAAGTCGCGGACATAGCGCCTGCAACACCCTTGTTGCAGGCCCTTGCATCTTGAATCGGCGCCATTTTTAGTCAATATATATTTTCAGTTTCGAGGGAAAATATAGTGCGAGTGAAGAAAACCGGAGTAATTGATAAACGTCGGGCTGCCGTCGAAGCCGATCCTGCTGCCTACGCCGCAAAGCGCCGCGAAATTGCAGACGCAGCAGTTCGGGTATTTGATCGAATGGGCTTTCAAAAAGCCAGCATATCTGCTGTCGCGCAAGAGATGAAAACCGACAGATCTGCGCTTTATTATTATATAAATTCAAAAGAGGATCTGTTCGACGAGGTCGTTCGCACAGTAGTCGAACGAAATGTTGAACTTGTATTAAAAATATCCCGGAGCAAGGTTCAGCCGCGGCGCAAGCTGCGAGATATGATCGGCGCCCTGATGACGTCCTATGGCGATCACTACCCGCTGTTCTATATCTATATCCGCGAAAATCTGTC
>JANLUV010000471.1:0-2029 GCA_031363685.1 Alphaproteobacteria bacterium
CTGGCTGACCAGCCAGCCCGCATCCTTGTTCGGCCTCGGCATTCCGCCCGCGCAGTACGATGCGCTGGCCGGGAACGAGCGGATGGCCGTGGTCCTACGCCAGCGCCTTGAAAAGCTGGCCTGCGATTTCTCGGTGAACGACAACTACTTCGCGTGGCAGGCGTTTTCGCGCGGGTACGGCCGCAGCCCGGATGCGCCGGTGCCGCCGTACCTCGAAGCAAAGCACTATGAAACGCTGAAATCGCGGATTGACCGGTTCACCATCCTGCACGCCAACATGACCGAGCATCTCGCCGCCCAGCCCGACGCCAGCCTCGATCGCTATGTCCTGCTCGATGCGCAGGACTGGATGAGCGACCAGCAACTGACCGAACTGTGGACCGAGATCACCCGCACCGCCCGCTCCGGCGCGCGCGTGCTGTTCCGCACCGCCGCCGAGGAAACGCTGCTGCCGGGCCGCGTGCCCGACGCGATCCTGGGCCAGTGGGACTATTCGGAAGAACAGGCGCGCGAACTGATCAAGGCCGATCGTTCGTCGATCTACGGCGGGTTGCACTTGTATCGGCTCAAGCCGTGACCACCGCGAACGCGGCACCGACCAAGGCCGACCACGCGGCGGCAATGGATTCGATGTACCGGTGGACCCGCCACGTCTACGATCTGACCCGCAAGTACTACCTGTTCGGGCGGGACCGGATGATCCGCGAGCTGGATCTGCCGCGCGGCGGCAGCGTGCTCGAAGTCGGCTGCGGCACCGGCCGCAACCTTGCCGTGATCCGCCAATACTGGCCCAAGGCCGAGCTGCACGGAATGGATATTTCGGCCGAAATGCTGAAATCCGCCGCCGCCACGCTGGGCAGCGGCGCCGCGCTGGCGCAAGGCGACGCTACCGATTTCGATCCGCAGGCGCTGTTCGGCCGGGCCGAGTTCGACCGCGTGGTCATTTCCTTCGCCACCTCGATGATCCCGGTGTGGGAACAGGCCGTCAGCCACGCCTGTTCGCTGGTCGCGCCGGGCGGCTCGCTCCACATCGTCGATTTCGGCAACATGGGCCACCTCCCCTCGCCGCTGCGGGGGCTGTTGCGCGGCTGGCTGGCGAAGTTCCATGTCACCCCGCGCCACGGTCTGCCCGGCCACGCGCTGACCGCCGGCGCGCGCGCCGGGATGACCGGCACTGCGATCAGCGGGATGGGCGGCTATTACCAGCTGATCACGCTCCACCGCCCCGCGGCCGCGCGCACCACATAATACGTTGCATTTGACAATCTAATCATCGGCGCGCACTCTCCGGCCGGTCGAGAAGGGGGGAGAGTCCGTCTCATGCTGCTGCAACCAGTTCAGGCCCAGATGCTCGCCCCCGCTGCGGTGCTGGTGTGCTGGTCGCTCATCATGCTCGCCTGGCTGGCCCGCGCGCGGTTCGCGGCGATGGCCATGGCCGGGTTCGACGGTAAACAAGCCAGGCCGGGCGGTCGCGGACAGGACCTGCAGGGGGTGCTACCCGATCCGGTCATGTGGAAAAGCCACAATTACACCCACCTGATGGAACAGCCGACGCTGTTCTACGCCACGCTGGCGATCCTCGCGTTCATGGGTGCGGGGGCGACCGACGTGCTGCTCGCCTGGGCCTATGTCGCGATCCGGATCGTCCATTCGATCTATCAGGCGACCATCAACAAGGTGATGCCGCGCTTCATGCTGTTTGTGCTGTCGAGCCTGTGCCTGATCGCGCTGTGCCTGCACCTGCTGATGGCGGTGTTCCACTGATCGGCGCGCCCGGGCGGAAGTCCAACCGCCCGGGCCGCTTCAGAACACCTTGCGCAGCGATACGCCGATCACCCGCCCGCGCGGATCGAGATAATCGTGCTGATAGGATTGCGGCACCTGCCCGCTGCCGTCGGTTACGCGCTGGTGCGCCCGCGCCATTGCCGCCCAGAATCGCCACGATTTTTCCTTCGGGGACATTCAGGGACACGCCCTTGAGCACCAGAATCACGTGGTTGTAGATGACCTCAATGCCGTTGACATTGAG
>JANLUV010000397.1:0-3428 GCA_031363685.1 Alphaproteobacteria bacterium
ACTGCCACCTGACTGAAACCCATCGGGAATCCTCACCAAAACATTACGTCGGGAGCAGCGAAGGCGACTCACTCGCCATCCCACTTTTCCGCCGATGAATTTAGCTTAAGGCGAACCTTTCCATCCTGTCAAAAAAAATGCGACCTTTTATCGGGTTTTTTTGATACAGCGAGATCGATGTCGCGGAAAACTGCGGATTGTCCGGCCGGTTTTCCGACTTGATTTTTATCAATCGCCGAAACATCATCAGGATCGAACGGGGCAGAGGAATAACACGATGGGTTTGGATGTCACAGGGCGCTATCGCTATCCCGCGCCTGCGCCGGACTGGCTGGCGCTGGCTAACGAGCCGGTGCTTGCGCCGGAAATGCCGATCATTGATGCTCATCATCACCTGTGGACCGAAGCCGACGTCCCGTACCTGCTCGACGAATTCGGGGCTGACCTGACCAGCGGCCACAACTTGGTCGCCTCGGTCTTCGTCCAGGCGCATTATGGCTATCGCACCGACGGCCCGGCGCATCTCGCCCCGGTCGGCGAGACCGAAAAGGTCGCCGCACTGGCCGATGCTGCCGTGCAGCGCGGCCTGCCCCGCATCGCCGAAGGAATCGTCGCCTTTGCCGACCTGCTGCGCGGCGGCGCGGTTGCCGAAGTGCTCGAAGCCCACGCCGAGGCAGCGCGCGGGCGCCTGCGCGGCATCCGTCACAGCGTGTCGCGCGATCCCGAATTTCCCAATGGCATTGTCCTGCGCCCCGCGCCCGAAGGGATGCTGGCCGATCCGGTCTACCGCGAAGGCCTGCGCGCAGTGGCCAGGGCCGGCCTCAGCTTCGACGCGATGCTCTATAGCCGCCAGATCCCGGAACTGACCGCGCTTGCCCGCGCCTTGCCCGACTTGCCGATCGTGCTCGACCACATCGGCTGCGTGATCGGCGTCGGCCCTTATGAAACGCGGATGGACGAACAGTTCGCGGTCTGGCGTTCGGCCATGGCCGAACTGGCGCAGTGCCCCAATGTCGTCACCAAGGTCGGCGGGTTCGGCATGATCATCTGCGGCGCGCGCTGGCACGAAGCCCCGGCCCCACCCTCGTCCGAGGCGCTCGCCGCCGCGTGGCGCCCGTGGACGGACAGCTGCATCGAACTGTTCGGGCCGGACCGCTGCCTGTTCGAAAGCAACTTCCCGGTCGACAAGGCGATGTACCCGTACCGCACGCTGTGGAACGCCTTCAAGCGGCTTACCGCCGGCCTTGCCGAGGGCGAGCGCCACGCGCTGTTCGCCGGCACTGCGGCCCGGGTTTACCGCATCACCGATCCGGTGACCGTGACGGCCGAGGCGACTGCGCATGGCTAATCGCGCCGCCGCACTGGTCGCCCAGGCGAACCGCGAGCCGGGCCGGATCGCGATCGTCCATGAAGGCCGCGAGATCGGCTTCGGTGACCTGGCCGAACAGGTCTACCATGTCGCCGGCGCGCTGGCGGCGCAGGGGATCGGCCAGGGTTCGCGGGTGGGCCTGATGATGCCGGCCCAGCCGGAATTCATCGTGATCCAGTACGCCCTGTTCGTGCTCGGCGCGGTGTTCGCCCCGCTCAACATCTTCTACCGCCCGGCCGAAGTGGGCCACGTCGTCGATTGCTGCGAGCTGGAATACCTGATCCTCGCCGACCCGCTGGTCGATCGCCGCCCGCCCGATGGCGACGGCCATACCGCGTCGCTGCGGGCGGTGATCACCGCCGGCGTTCTGCTCGAAGCGGCGGCCGCCGCCGTGCCGGTGCGGAGCCTGGCCCCGGTTGCCGCGCAGGACACAGCCATGCTGCTGCAGACCAGCGCCACCACCGGCAAGTCCAAAGGCGTGGTGCTGAGCGCCGGGGCGCTTGCCGCCAACTATGACCAGACCCCGGGCTGGCTTGGCGTCGGCCGCGATGACGTGATCATCTGCGCGCTGCCGCTTTACAACACCTTCGGGCTCAACCAGTGCATCAACGCGATGATCCACACCGGCGCGCGGCTGGTGATCCTGCCGCGCTTCGATGCAACGCGGGTGATCGCCACGGTCGCGCAGCAGCGCGGCACCTTCATGCCCGCCGTGCCGACCATGCTGCAGAAGATCGTTGATGAACCGTCGCTGCGCCCGGGCCAGCTGGCTTCGCTGCGCCGGATCATGACCGGCGGCGCCCCGGTCCCCGCAGCCCTGCTCGCCCGCGTCCTTGCGGTGACGGCGGCCGACACCCAGGTGCTGACCGGCTACGGCCTGACCGAAGCGGCCGCGCTGGTCACGCTGACTGCGGTCCGGCTCGGCGCGGACGGCGAACTGGAGCACGGCAACACCATCGGCAAGGTGCTGAGCGGGATGGATCTCGCCGTGGTCGATGAAGCAGGCGCTTTGCTGCCCGTCGGCGCAACCGGTGAATTCGTCGTGCGCGGCCCCAACTTGATGGCCGGCTATCACCGCGCGCCCGAGGACACCGCCGCCGCGCTGCGCGATGGCTGGCTCCACACCGGCGATATTGGTTACGTCGCGCCCGATGGCTATGCCTATATCGTCGATCGCAAGAAGGACGTGATCATCCGCGGCGGGCAGAACATCTACCCGGCCGAGATCGAGGAAGCGATCTACCGCGTCCCCGGCGTGGCCGAAGTGGCGGTGGTGGGCGAGCCCGACGACATGTTCGGCGAAGTGGTGGTGGCGTGGGTTGCGCCCGCCGCCGGTGCCGTGCTCGATCCCGCCGCGCTTGCCGCGCGCTGCCGCGAGGATCTCGCCTCGTTCAAGCAGCCCAGTGCGTTCCACATCGTGGCCGAACTGCCCAAGGGGCCGACCGGCAAGATCCTGCGCCGGGCGCTGCGCGGCGCCGATCCGGCCACCGGCGCGCCCAAAGCTGCGGCATGAGCGAACCGCGCTCCCTCACCGTCCGCGCCGGCGCGTTGCGGATCGCCGTCTCGCAGTGGGGCGATCCCGCCGCGCCGCCGGTGCTGCTGCTGCACGGGCTGCGCGATCATGCGCGCAGCTGGGACTGGACCGCGCAGGCACTCCAAGGGCGCTATCACGTGATCGCGCCCGATCTGCGCGGCCACGGCGACAGCGACTGGACCGAGGTCGAAGGCTATGCCCTGTCGAGCTACGTGCTCGATCTGGCCGATGTCGTCGCTGCGCTCGGCCTTGAACGCTATGCGATCGTCGGCCATTCGCTTGGCGGCGCCTTGGCCCTGCGCCTGGCCGCCGCCTTCCCTGACAAGGTGGTCGCCGTCGCCGGGGTCGAATGCATCGAGATGCCGATCTTGCGCGACGAGCGCGACAACCCCCGCCCCTATCCGCAGCGGATGCGCGAATGGATCGGCCAGCGCCAGGCGAACCGCGCGCGCGCGCGCAGCGGCTATCCCTCGATCGCCGCCGCGCGCGCGCGGATGCAGCGCGAACAGCAGTTGCTCGATGCCG
>JANLUV010000100.1:0-1849 GCA_031363685.1 Alphaproteobacteria bacterium
TGCGCCACCTGCCACGTCCACGTCGATGCGGCGTTCTGGGACAAGCTTCCGGCGATGACCGAAGACGAGAACGACCTGCTTGAAAGCTCGGACAAGCGTGACGAATTTTCGCGCCTGTCGTGCCAGGTGAAGCTCGATCCCAGCGTCGAGGGCCTGAAGGTCCGGATCGCCGAGGAAGACTGATATACAGTTAGATTGATTGCGACTCCGCTCCCCGACGGGGAGGGGTCGGGGGTGGGGGAGCGTGGGCGAAGCCCGCGCGAACGCGCGGGCATTTGTACACTCCCTCCCAGCCTTTCCCTTGAGGGGGAAGAGCAATTTCGATGTCGTGCCCTACGGTAAAGCCCGCCTGCTGACGGCAGGACTTGCGGCGGGGGGCGGCAACGCTTAGCTCAACGATCATGACCGCACCTGCTGCTGCCCGCACCTCACTTGATCTGATCGGCAACACCCCGCTCGTGCTCCTCAAGGGGCCGAGCGCGGCGGCCGGTTGCGAAATCTGGGGCAAGTGCGAGTTTGCCAATCCCGGCGCCTCGGTCAAGGACCGGGCAGCGCTGTGGATCGTGCGCGATGCGGAAGGCCGCGGCACGTTGCAACCGGGCGGCACGATCGTCGAGGGGACCGCCGGGAACACCGGCATCGGGCTGGCGCTGGTAGCCAATGCGCTGGGCTACAAGACGATCATCGTCATGCCCGAAACCCAATCGCGCGAGAAGATGGACACGCTGCGCGCGCTGGGCGCCGAACTGGTGCTGGTGCCGGCGGCGCCGTTTTCCAACCCCGGGCATTTCGTCCACACCTCGCGCCGGCTGGCGGAGGAAACAGACGGGGCGATCTGGGCCAACCAGTTCGACAATACCGCCAACCGCAAGGCCCATATCGAAAGCACCGCGCCTGAAATCTGGGAACAGATGGAGGGCCGGATCGACGGATTTACCTGCGCGGCGGGGACCGGCGGGACGATCGCGGGGGTCGGCATGGGGTTGAAAGCGTTCGACGAGAATGTGGTCATCGCGCTGACCGATCCGCATGGCGCGGCGCTGTTCAACTATTACGCCCACGGCGAACTGAAGGCCGAAGGGACGTCGGTAGCCGAGGGGATCGGGCAGGGGCGGATCACCGCCAACCTCGAAGGCGCGCCGATCGATACACAGTTCCGCATCTCTGACGAAGCGGGGCTGGAATGGGTCGAGCGGCTGCTGGCCGACGAAGGGCTGTGCCTGGGCCTGTCTTCGGGGATCAACGTGGCCGGCGCGGTGGCGCTGGGGCGGCAACTGGTGGCCGAGGGGCGCACGGACGCCCGCGTGGCGACGATTCTGTGCGACACCGGCTTCCGGTACCTGTCGTCGCTGTACAATGCGGAGTGGCTGGCGGCCAAGGGTTTGCCGGTGTTTCCGTGGCTGGCCTGAACGCCCCCTGATAGCCCACGCCGTGAACGCACCGGCCGAACGCCGGTTCCCGCCCCGGTTGCAGGGCGGTTGCAGGCGATCGGATTTGTGACTATCTGTGGTGTAATGGCAACTAAGCCGAACAGCGCCCCGGAAGGGGCCGGGCCGCAGCACTACATGCCCCCCAGCGTGCGCCAGTTGCGCGCGCAGGCGGTGTATCGCCTGCAATTCGGCCTGTTGGGCCTGGCCGCGATGCTGCTGCTGGTGGGCCTGGCCAACATCATCATGGACCGCGCCAAGCTGGCCGAGCGCGCGATGCCGGATTACACCGCTGGCATAATCACCGCCAGCGCCAGCCCGACGAGCGACCCGCTGGCCGATATCGGCGTGATCCCGTCACCCGATACCACCAAGCCCCGGCCTGCGCCCGCGCGCTGACGCGCACTCACCGCTGACAGTCG
>JANLUV010000401.1:0-9775 GCA_031363685.1 Alphaproteobacteria bacterium
GCTCTCTAACCGGGTCTTCACCTCCCACGACAACATCATCGACCACTGCTGCGAAGCATGGAACAAGCTCATAGATCAGCCTTGGCGCATCATGACCATCGGTCGCCGCAAATGGGCGCGTGGGTTATGATCAATGCAGGATGGTATTACCATGAACCTTCCGCAGATCGACGTTTCGACCCTTCCCGATCTGGCCGCGATGACCGGCGTGTTCGGCAGCGTGGTCCACAAGGCAGCCATGGCGGCCGGCGATTCCACTGTGGTGGTGATGACATTCCTTTACGACAGCAGGAAGCGCTAAGCTGCGACCCCGCGCGGAAGGATCGAGCATCATGCAACCATCCGCAGCCTTGCACGCCCTGCTGGCCGATCCGGCCGCTTTGCAGAACGCGCAGGAACGCCACGCCGCCGCACTGGCGGCGTGGCGGGCGGAACCGGCGGTTGCCGCAGTGCTCGAAGCTTTCGCGGCCTATGCGCGCGGCACCGCGTTGTCGGCACTGCCTGCGCTGGCAAGGCTGTTCGCCGCCGATGCGGGCGGAGTGGCCGCATTCGCCGGTTCACTGGCCGCACATATGCTGCCGGCGCTGGCCGCCGCCCCGCTCGGGCAGGTGCCCCTGCGCCACGCCAGCGAACGCGCCCACGCCGCGCTGCTCCTCGCGCGCGAAGGCGATGCCGCGCTGAACCTGGTTGCTTTCGATGGCGCTGCGCTGGCCCGGGCAGCCGACGCCCGCTCGGTTGCGTTCGCGACGGGCGAGGAATGGGACGCGGTCGTCTCTGGCCACGGTGCGGCCCGGCTGATCCAGCGGCGTGACAATCGGCTGGTCTTGCACCCCCTGCGGCTCGCCCCCGGCATCGCGCTTGGCCGCGATGGTGAACGCGAAGCCCTGTTGATCGATGCGGCTGAACCAGGCCGGGGCCTTGTGCTCCTGCGACTCCAGCGGCGTACCCCGGGCACGATCCCGGTGCGCGAATACGATCTGGCCAGCGGCGCGCTGATCCATCAGGCCGATCCTGCTCCGCGCACCAGCCGCCACGAAGTCGCCATTGCCCTGCTCGGCCGGATGGGCCGCACCGACGCCGCACCGCTGCTGGCCGAAATGGCCGGCGAAACCGAACGCGGCGAAAGCCTGCGCTGGCACGCGCTGCGCGAATGCCTTGGGCTCGATACCGCGCTGGGTTTCCGGGCGCTTACCGCCATCGCCCGCGCCGCCGGTGATCCGCTCAGTCATCCAGCCGGGGCGCTGCGCGCGCAATTGCTGGAACAGCATCCGGTCCTGGCGGAGATTGCCCCATGCCCCGCCTGATCGAACCGGAAGACAGCAGCCCGGACGCCATTGCCGCCAGTTCACTGGAGGAATGCGCCGCCGCGCTCGAAGCGGAGCGTTTCGATCCGCACGATCCGGACAGTCTTGCCCATGCTGCCGGCTGGCTCCGCCGCCTTGGCAACAATCCCGATTTCCTCGGCAATGTCCTCGTCGCCCAACTCGCCGCGCGTCACCGGGCCGAACCCACCGCACAAGGCTATGGTCCGCAAGTCGTAGTGCTCACCCCGCCCGGCGCCGGGGCGTTTCTGCGCGCCAATGTCTGGCCCGGCGCAAACGATGCGCTGGTGCGCGCCAGCGGCGCCTCGCCGTTCCTCTATGGCCTGCCGCACGATCACAATTTCAGCTTCCTGACGCACGGCTACTTCGGGCCGGGCTACTGGAGCGACTACTTCGAATATGATTATGCCGATGTTGCAGGGTGGACCGGCGAACTGGCGCACTTGCGTTCTACCGGCCGCCACCGGCTCGAACCGGGCAAGATCATGCTCTACCGCGCACACCGCGATGTGCATTTGCAGCTGCCGGCGGATTCGCTCTCGGTCTCGCTCAACATCATGCACGCCGATCCGGCGATGCACTGGCTCGATCAGTACAGCTTCGATGTCGAGCGCGGCACGGTCAGCGGGATCATCGGCGATGGCCCGTCCGAAGCATTCCTGCGGGTCGCGGTCGCGCTGGGCAGCGCCGAAGCGCACGATCTGGCCGAACGGTTCGTGCACCACCACCCCAGCGACCGGATGCGGCTATGTGCCTGCGATGCCCTTGCTGCGGCGGCGCCGGACCCGGCCGCGCGCGACCGGCTATGGGCCAGCGCGGAACGCGCCGGAAGCCGGTTGGTGGCCATGGAAGCGCGTGTCCGGCGGGCCGAACTGGTAGCCGCCTGACTTACCAATCAGGCGCCAAAACCGCACAGGCCGATCTGCTTGTCCGTCACAGCACGCCGCCGGCCAGCGCGTCGATCGCGGCCTGAAGGATGACAGCGGCGGCGGCCGAATCGATCCGCTCGGCCCGGCGGGCGCGGCTCATGTCCTGGTCGATCAGCCCGCGTTCGGCCCCGACGGTGGACCAGCGTTCGTCCCACAGCAGCACCGGCAGCCCCAGCACCGCCAGGTTGCGGGCATAGGCCCGGCTCGATTGGCTGCGCGGCCCTTCGCTGCCGTCCATGTTGAGCGGCAGGCCGATGACGACGCCCTTGATCGCGCGTTCGGCGATCAGCGCCGCCAGCGCGGCCTTGTCCGCGCCGAACTTGCCGCGCTTCAGCGTCTTGCCCGGGCTGGCAAAGCGCCACCCGGCGTCGGCAAACGCCGTGCCGATCGTCTGCGTGCCCAGGTCCAGCCCGATCAGTCCGCCTCCGCCCGGGAGGGCCATGCGAAAATCCAGCACACTGGCAGTGACCAGCGCCGGGGCCGGGCCAAGGGCAGGAGAGTGCGTCGTCAATGCCCGGCCTTCCACGCCGCGACCCGCGCTGCCACATCGCCGCGCACGTTCGCCCAGAACAGCGGAATATCGTACAGGTGATAGTTGTTGCCGGGCAGGACGTACTCTCCGATTTCGGGGGGCGAGCCGATCAGCAGGAAATGTTCCGCCCCGCACCGCGCCGGAACCACGGCGGGCTGCAACAGGGCGGTATCCATCGCCGCATCGGACACCAGCGTCCCCCGGTTTGCGCTGGCGGGCGCGGCCGTATCGGGCGAACCGGTCAGCGGATTGGTGCACAGAAACGGCGAACCTTGGGGCATCTGCCCGTCGAGCGCCGGAAAGCGGCCATACCCGGCCAGCGTCAGTTTCGTTTCCGCCGGCTCCGCATATGTCAGCCAGCCCGCCACGCAGCCCGCCTGCGCCGGGCCGGCACACGCGGGCAGGCCCATCAGCGGCAGGTCATGCTGCAGCGAAACCGGCCAGCCCACCACATAGGCCACCGCGATCCGCCGCGTGAGCGGCGTGCCCGCCACCTCGTCGCGCAGCAATCGCTTGAGCAGCAGCCCGCCCTGGCTATGGCCGACCAGCACGACCGGCTGGTCTGCCGGGATGCTTGCCAGGAATGCATGGAACGCCGCCCGAATGTCGCCATAGGCCAGGTCAAGCGCAGCAATTCGGGCTGGCCCGTCGGTCAGGAAGGTGCCCATGGTCGCCTGCCGATAGCGCGGGGCCCAGATCGCGGGGCTGGCGTTGAACGCGCTCGCCATGCCGCGGATCATCAGCGTCGCGAACTTGTCCGCCTGGACATCGGCAATCGGTGCGTTCCAGTGCGCGCGATCGAAATAGCTGGTCGGGTGGATGAAGAACACCGCCGCGCCCAGCGGCGGTTCGCCGGCCGCCATGCCGCCGGGCCGGAACCGCGCGGGATCGGCTGCACCCATGCCGGGGCGTGACAGCCACAGCTTGGAATCGGCATAGGCATTGCCCGGCAGCGGCGCCTGCCGCTCGAACCCGTGTCCCGGCACCAGCGCATACGAAGCCAGGTCGCCGCCCCAGAACGTCAGTGCCAGCCGCCCTCCCAGGAACAGCACGGTCAGCACCGCAATCACATACAGGAACTTGCGGACCATGGGCGGTCAGCCTTCAGCCGCCGCTTCGGCCGCGGCGGCATTGCGGGCCGAATGACGCTCCAGCCAGATCTTGATCATGGCGACCAATGGGTCGGCCATCGCCAGCCCAAGGATCCCGAACAGCGCGCCCATGATCAATTGTGCTCCGAGCACCAGTGCCGGGGCAAGGTCCACCGTCTTCTTGGCCACCATCGGCACGATTATGTTGCCGTCGATCGTCTGCACCGCAACATAAACGCCGATACAAAACAGTCCCATGCTGGTGCCGCCGGAAAAACCGACCAGCACCATGATCAGCCCTGAAATCGGTGCCCCCACGTTGGGCAGGAACGCCAGCAACCCGGTCAACAGGCCCAGCAGACCCGACATCGGCACACCGTACAACGCCAGTGCGATCCAGGTCGAAACCCCTTCGACCGTCATCCCCAGCAATCGGCCGAACATCAGCATCCGCAGCGATTTGCCCATCAGCGCGGCGGTGCCGTGGAAATGCTCGCGGCTGTCCATCGGCAGCATCCAGGCAATCCCGCGCTGGTACAGGCGTGGCTCGGACGCGATGTAGATCGCCAGCACCAGGACCAGGAACAGCGTGGTCGCGCCGCCCAGAATGCCGCCGACCACGCGGGTCAACTGGCTCACCCCGCCCAGCGCCTGCTCGACAAAGCCCTTCACGTCGGCCGAACCCAGCTTGATCCCATGCGCTTCCAGCCACGACAGCCCGCGCAGGGCCTGGGCTTCGACGATCGCTGGCAATTGCGCCGCCTGCTCCGTCAACTGGCTGCCTGCGAACATCGCAGTCCAGACCAGGAACCCCACGGCCGCCAGCAATACCAGCGCCACCCGCCATCCCCGCCCGATCGGCAAAACCCGGCCTACCAGTCGGGCGCCGCCGTCGATCATCGCGGCAAGCACCAACCCGGCGAAGATCACCAGCAGCGGCTGGGCCATGAACACCGCGGCCACCACCGCCGCGGCCATGCCGATCCACACCGCCGCCCGCTTGACCTCGTCACGCAGGGCGTCGTCGGCAAAATCGGTCGGCCCGGCACGGCGGGGGACGGGGTTTGCTTCCTTGTCGATCTCGCCGGTCATGCGCGGCTCCTTGCCAAGTCCATTTGGACGCAGGTCATTTCGCGGTCCCGACGATCGGGGGGCGCAGGCTGTGCCAGGCGCGGCCCGAACGCAAGGCACCCCACCAGGTTAGCGGGTTCAGGCGCTCGGTGCCGTTGAGCGAAAACGTGACGAACTCGGCCCGTCCGCCGATGTCCGACAGCGGCACCGGTCCGCCCAGGCCGTTTCCCCACAGCGGTGCGCGGCTGTCAGCCGAATGATCGCGGTTGTCGCCCATCACGAACACGTGGCCGGCGGGCACCTGGATTTCGGCATAGTGGTCCAGCGTCTGGTCGACGTGATCGATGATCTGGTAGGTCGCGCCGTTGGGCAGGGTTTCGCGATAGGCCGGCAGTTCATAGACGTCCTGCCCGCCGGGCAACCGCGCGCGATAGGGCGCGAAGGCATCATAGCACGGCGCCCCGCCGTCGTCGTCGCCGTCTGCGCAGCGCAGCGAATCGTCGGCGGGAATGCGCACCGGCGGCTCCACCGTCTGCGGCACCGGCTTGCCGTTCAGGACGATCTGCCCGTTCACCACCGCGATCCGGTCGCCCGGCAGCGCGACGACGCGCTTGATCAGGTCATCGGTGCGGTTCGGCGGGACGACGATCACGATGTCGCCATATTCGGGCGTCTGGCCGGTCACGCGCCAGATCCCGCGCGGCAGGACATGGAAGGATGCGGACGACCAGTTCCACCCGTAAGGATACTTCGACACCACCAGCCGATCGCCCACCAGCAGGTTCGGCATCATCGAGATCGACGGGATGTAGAACGGCTTGGCCACGAACGAATGGAACGCCAGCACCGCCAGCAGCATCACCGCCAGCCCGCGCAGTTCGGCGATCCAGTCGATCGCCTCGGCGTCCTTCGGTGCCGGATTCCCGGGGGCAGCGGTCGGCTCGGCCGCGTCGGGCGCGTTCGTCGGTTCGGTCACTGGGGATGATTCTCGCGATGTGTATTATTGGGCCAATACGGATAGTCCGGCGCGGCGACAAGGTGCGCTATAAGGGCCGGGCCTCGATCACCACGAATGCCTGCGCCCACGGATGATCGTCGGTCAGCGTCAGGTGGACCACCGCGCTGTGCCCGGCGGGAGTCAGCGCCGCCAGCCGTTCCGCCGCGCCCCCGGACAGCGCCAGCGTCGGCGCGCCCGACGGGGCGTTAACCACGCCGATGTCCTTCATGAACACCCCGGCCTTGAACCCGGTCCCGACCGCCTTGGAAAAGGCTTCCTTGGCGGCGAATCGCTTGGCCAGCGTCCCGGCCTTGGTGAACGGGCGGCGTTCTGCCTTGGCCAGTTCGATCGCGGTGAACACCCGCAGTTCGAACCGCGTGCCGAACCGGGCCAGCGAGTTCTGGATGCGCTCGATATTGCAGAGGTCCGAGCCGAGGCCGATGATCACCGCGCCGCATCCATCAGTTCGCGCATCCGCCGCACAGCTACATCCAGCCCGACAAAGATCGCCTCGCCGATCAGGTAATGCCCGATGTTCAGCTCGGCCAGTTGCGGGATTGCCGCCACCGGCTGGACATTATCATAAGTCAGCCAGTGGCCGGCGTGCGGTTCGATCCCGTTCTTGGCCGCCAGCGCCGCCATGTCGGCCAGCCGCTTCAGCTCTGCCGCCACCGCTTCGCCCCCCCCTGTTTCTTGGCAGGCGTGAGCGTATTCGCCGGTGTGCAGTTCCACCACCGGCGCTTTCAGTTTCAGTGCCGCCTCGATCTGGCGCGGTTCCGGCGCGATGAACAGGCTGACGCGAATCCCCGCGTCGGTCAGCCGCGCGACGATCGGCGCGAGCCGGTTGTGCTGCCCGGCGGCGTCCAGTCCGCCTTCGGTGGTGCGCTCCTCGCGCCGCTCGGGCACGATGCAGGCCGCGTGCGGTTTGTGGCGCAGCGCGATTTCCACCATCTCGTCAGTCGCTGCCATTTCGAAGTTCAGCGGCAGGTCGGTCGCCGCCTGGATCCGGGCGATGTCCTCATCGCGGATATGGCGCCGGTCCTCGCGCAAGTGCGCGGTGATCCCGTCGCCGCCCACCGCCGCCACGATCTCGGCCGCGCGCACCGGATCGGGATGCTCGCCCCCGCGCGCGTTGCGGATGGTGGCGATGTGGTCGATGTTCACGCCCAATCTCAGTTTTTCGGGCCTCAGCTTGTGCGGAACCACGGACGACTCCTTATATCTGTGCGGCCCGCACGTTCGGGCCCTGCGCGTGAACGGTTCAGGCTTCCGTCCGGCTCCCGGGCTTGATCGCCGGGGTGGCGGCCAGGCATTCGGGCACTTCGTCCGGCGCATAAGTCGGGAAATTGAGCGCGATGAGCGCGGTGAATGGCACGCCCAGATCCACCGTCCCGCCCGACCGGTCAACTAGCGCCGCCGCCGCGATCACCTCGCCGCCCGCCGCTTCGATCGCCAGAATCGCCTCGCGGCTGGACAGTCCGGTGGTGACCACGTCTTCCACCATCAGCACCTTGTCGCCCGGTTCCAGTGCAAAGCCGCGGCGCAGCTCGAATGTCCCGGTCGGCCGTTCGACGAACAGCGCGTCAACCCCCAGCGCCCGGCCCATTTCGTGGCCGATGATCACCCCGCCCATCGCCGGGGAGACCACCTTGCCGATCTGCTTGCGCACGTCGCGCGGCAGCGCCGCAGCCAGCGCCATGGCCAGCCGCCCGGCGCGTTCCGGATTCATCAGAACGCGGGCGCATTGCAGGTAATGGGCGCTGTGCCGGCCTGACGAGAGCAGGAAATGGCCTTCCAGCAAGGCCTTGCTGGCGCGGAACTCGGCTAGAACGTCGTCGTCCTGCATGCGACGCGAATCTCCTTGAACAAACTAACAACCGGTTGTCATGCGCCGCATTGCGCGGCGTCAAAAATATCCCCTAGGGGCGCTTGAGGTGACCCGCCAGCGCGCGTATAGGCCCGGTCAAACCAAGCCTCCGGGGGCAAGAGGGGGCCGTTTTATGAACGAGGGACTCTTGCCGGCAATGGAAAGCGAAAGCGCAGCAACGATGAAATTTGGCGAACGTACCCGCCGCGCGGGATCGGTCCTTGGGACTGTCGCACTTTCTCTGGTGGCCTTGCCGCAGATCGCGTTTGCCCAGGCGGCAGAGGCCACGGCGGCGGCAACCGCGGCGGCCGGCAGCTATGTGCCGATGAAGCCGGTTCCGGGCATCGGCCAGCCGATCGATGGCGCTTATGGGTTCCAGCAGCAGTTCTCGCCCACCGGGCGCTATGCCGAATGGATGCACAAGGCGATCCTGATGCCGGTCATCACCGCCGTCAGCCTGCTCGTGCTGTTTCTGATCATGTATGTCGCCTGGCGCTTCAACAAGCGCAGCAACCCGGTCGCCTCGCGCACCAGCCACAACACGGTGATCGAAGTCGTGTGGACGCTGTTGCCGGTGCTGATCCTGGTCGGCATCGCGATCCCGTCGATCACGCTGCTCGCCCGCCAGTACAAGCCCGCGCCTGATAACGCGCTGACCGTCAAGGCCACCGGCAACCAGTGGTACTGGACCTATTCCTACCCCGACAGCGGCGGGTTCGAGGTTATCTCGAACATGCTGCCCGATGACGAGGCGGCAAAGCGCGGCGAACCGGCCAAGCTCGGCGTCGATAACCGCATGGTCCTTCCGGTCGGCGAACCGATCCGCCTGCAGACCACCGGCGCCGATGTGATCCACGCGTTCGCGGTCCCGTCGCTGTGGTTCAAGCTTGACGCGGTCCCAGGCCGGATCAACGAGAAGGTCCTCTTCATCGAGAAGGCGGGCGTCTACTACGGCCAGTGTTCGGAACTGTGCGGCACCCGCCACGGCTACATGCCGATCGCGATCGAAGCGCTGCCGCGGGACAAGTTCGACGCCTGGGTGCTGACCCAGGGCGGCACCAGGGACCACCAGCCGAAGGCCACCGTCGCGGTGGCCCCGGTTGCTGCCGCTCCGGCGGCTGAAGCCGCGCCCGCTTCGACGGAGGCTGCCGCGACCGATGCGGCGGCCACCGCTTCCGCTACTCCGGCGCCCGCCGCCTGATTCCGTCCAGAAAGACAAGGTTCGCTCACCATGGCTACAACCGCTGAGACCTTCCAGGCCCCAGGGTCATCCGGCGCCCACGCGCACGATCATGATCACAAGCCGGGCTTTTTCGCCCGCTGGTTCATGTCGACCAACCACAAGGACATCGGCACGCTCTACCTGGTCTTCGCGATCTTCGCGGGGATCATCGGTGGTGCCGTTTCGGGCCTGATGCGCCTGGAACTCGAACAGCCGGGCATCCAGTACCTGACCATCTGGGCCACCTGGTTCGATGGCAAGCCGGCGGAAATGAACACCGCGCTCCACTTGTGGAACGTGCTGATCACCGCGCACGGTCTGATCATGGTGTTCTTCATGGTCATGCCGGCGATCATCGGCGGCTTCGGCAACTGGTTCGTGCCGCTCATGATCGGCGCGCCCGACATGGCCTTCCCGCGGATGAACAACATCTCGTTCTGGCTGACTGTCGCGGGCTTCTGTTCGCTGATGCTCTCGGCGTTCGTGCCCGGTGATACCACCGGTTACGGCGCGGGGATCGGCTGGACCGCCTATGCTCCGCTGTCGACCTATGGTTCGTCTGGCCCGGCGGTCGATTTCGCGATCCTGTCGCTTCATCTGGCCGGCGCTTCCTCGATCCTCGGCGCCATCAACTTCATCACCACCATCTTCAACATGCGCGCGCCGGGGATGACCCTGCACAAGATGCCGCTGTTCGTGTGGTCGGTGCTGGTCACCGCATTCCTGTTGCTGCTCTCGATGCCG
>JANLUV010000108.1:0-2073 GCA_031363685.1 Alphaproteobacteria bacterium
CCATTCGATCGTGCCGGTGCGCGGATCGCCGTTGGCGCGCAGCCACTTGTTCACGTTGCCGGGACCGGCGTTGTAGGCGGCGACCGCCAGCGGATAGCTGCCGTTATAATACGTCATCATCCGGCCGAAAAAGCCGTCGCCAAGTCTCAGGTTGTAGCCCGGATCGTTCATCAGCGCCGAAGCATTGAACGCAAGACCGACCTTGCCCGCCTGTTCCGCCGCCGTGCGCGGCATCAGCTGCATCAGCCCGCGCGCACCGGCATGGCTGACCGCGTTCTGGGCGAACTGGCTTTCCTGCCGGGTGATCGCGTGGACCATCGTCCAGTCAGCCCCGTGCGGAACCGGGATCAGCGGGAAAGCAACATGCTGGAAATCCTGGATGCCGTCCGCGCCGGCCGCTTGCCCCAGGATCACCCCGAGATCGCGGCGGCCGAGTTCGCGGGCCATGTCGGCCACGATCTGGTGTTCCGCCGGGGTCTGCGCCTGATTGGCGATTTCCTTGAAAAAGCGCACCGCCGTCGGCCAGTCGGCGTCCCGCGCGACTTCGCGCACCGCGCCGACGATCGGGCGCGACAGGAACGCCTGACGCTCAGCCACGGTCGGCGCGATCGATGGAATCGCCGCGAAAACGGGCATCGGCCGGCTGATCCGTTCAAGCGCGAGCTGGCCGTAGAACTGGTCGGCATAGGCAGCGGCCTGCTCGAAATAGGGGCGGGCGGCGGCGGCATCACCCGCTTCGGCGAGCGCCCGTCCGGCCCAGTAAAAGCCCTTGGAGCGGGTCTGCGGCGTGCGTGCAGCGGTGCCGTAACGCCAGAACAACGGCGCTGCACTGCGCGGATTGCCCAGGCTCCACAGCGCCTTGGTTCCGCCCAGCCACATCAGCGAGGTGTAATCGTCGCGCAGGTCAAAGCTCGTCCTGCTGACGTCGGCGCCGGGGGCGAACGCATCGTCGATCGCTTGCGCGATCCGCACTGCGCTGGCGGCATCGGCGGCGCGGGCGGCGGCAAGCAGGTTGTCGACCCACTTGTCGGGATCGGTCGGCAATACGCTCAGACGCCCGCGATTGCCAAGCAGCGCCGCCGCTTCGGCATTGCGCCCGGCGCGCAGCAACTGCCGCGAGCGGTTGTAAAGGTAGCCCGGATCGTTGGCCGCCTCGGCCGGGATCATCAGGCCAAGGCTGGCCGGATCGCTGCCCTGCGCGGCGGCCAGGCGGGCCATGAACAGCGCTCGCCGCTCGGGCGAGACGAGTGCGATCTGGCGCTGCGCTTGCGCGGTGGCACCGGCCCACAGCAGTGCATCCATCCGCGCGTCCTGATCGGCGGGGGTCACGCGGCCCAGCAGCATGGGGGAGAGCGCGGCCTCGGCGCTGTCGCTCATCGGCCCGCCGCGCCAGGCGGCCAGCGCGGCGGCGGGGGCGTCGGTGCGGCCCAGCGCATTCAACGCCAGCGCATATTTCGCCCGCGCCGGGTTGCCCAATGGCGCTACCCGGTCGAAATAGGCGGCGATGCGCGATGGGTCGGCGCCGCTGCGGTCCAGTGCCTTTTCGGCGTTGCGGCGCAGCTTGTTCTCTTCCGGGAAGCCGGGATAAGACAGGACGAAGCCCGAATAATCGCCGAAGCCGAAACTGTCGTAGCTGGTCAGCATCTTCCAGCGATCGACCGCCTGCGCGAGCGGGGCGGTCCCGGTCCTCCGCAGTTGGGCGCGGGCGCGGTCCCATTCACTGCCTTCGCCGACAGTGGGCACGACAACGGGATTGCCGGTCGCCGCCAGCTGCGTCGAGGCCGGCGGCAGCGGCTGGACCACCGGAAGCGAGACGCTTTGCGACGACGCCGGACCCTCCAGAGCGAGGAACACCAGCACCGATGCAGCAAGTGACTTTCTGACCATGCTGGACATTCGCCTAACGCTCCTTATCAGGCGCTGAATGACACGACCCCGGGTGGGTGTGGCTCCCGTCCACAGGAGCTACACTCCAATTGGGGCAAAAGCAGGGAACTTGTCCATGTTTTCCGGTTCGATTCCGGCCTTGATCACACCTTTTCGCGACGGGGCGTTCGACGAGAAGGCATTTCG
>JANLUV010000137.1:0-2616 GCA_031363685.1 Alphaproteobacteria bacterium
CGACCAGCAGTTGCGGCCGGCCGATCACCGCGCGGGCGATCGCCACGCGCTGCTGTTCGCCGCCCGACAGCGTGGCCGGGCGCGCCGCCATGCGGTCAGCCAGTCCGACCCATTCGAGCATGTCGGTCACCGGCCCGGTCAGTTCGCGTTCGGAAATCCCGGCAACCCGCAGCGGCAGCGCGACATTGTCATAGGCCGACAGATGCGGGACCAGCCGGAAGTCCTGAAACACCACTCCCAGCCGCCGCCGCAGCGCGGGCAGACGTTCGCGCGGGAGCGTGATTGCATCGGTCCCGAACATGCGGATCGCCCCGCGCGACGGGCGCTGCGCCAGATACAGCAGCTTGAGCAGCGAGGTCTTGCCGGCGCCGCTGGCCCCGGTGAGGAAATAGAAACTGCCCGGAAACAGCGTGAACGACAGGTCGCTGAGCACTTCGCGATCGGTGCCGTAGCGCAGACCGACATTGTCGAACTGAACAATCTCGCCCCAATCGGCTGCGGCGCCGTCGGCGGTGCCTGTGGCGGCTGGTGCGTCGGTCATCGAACGGAACTGATCATCACGGCGGCAGCGGCTCCCCCGGCCCGATGCGGCCGACCCCGCGCCGGCTATAGCCAGCAATCGATGTGGAAAAAAGGGGCGCTTCCCCAGCCTTTCCCCACCGCGGCCTTGTCGTGCCCGATGGATGCGTGCTTTATCGCGCAACAATGATAATTGCATGCCCTGCCTGCGCGACGCGTTATGTCGTCCCCGACAGCGCCATTGGTGTGGACGGCCGCACGGTCCGCTGCGCCAAATGCCGCCACAGCTGGTTCCAGTCCGGCCCCGAACTGCCCGAGAACCCGGCGCCTGCCGTCCCTCCGCCCGCAGGGGAACCGGCCGCCGATCCTCCGCCAACCAGCGTCCCGGCCCTGGCGGAAGAACAGCGGCCGCAGCGCATCTATGCCGACGATGACGTGGCCACCGATTTCGACGATGCTCCGTCATCGTTCGAACACGCCCCGCCGTTCCGCCCGCGCCGCAATCTGCTCAAACTCTACACCATCGCGGCCATCGTGTTCGCACTGGTCGCCTTCGCGGCAATCGGCGCGGTGGCATGGAACGGCCTGCCTGACTGGGCGCCGCTGTCGCGCCAGACCTTTGCCGAGGCGCAGCCCGATCTGGTGCTCGAATTCCCGCCAAACCGGCAGGATCGCCGCACGCTGCCCAACGGCACCGAATTTTTCGGGACAAGCGGCAAGGTGACCAACGTCGGCAAGGAACGGCGCGTTGTGCCGCCGATCCTCATCGTCCTGCGCGATTCGCACAACCGGATCGTCTATTCGCTGGACGTGATCCCGCCCAAGCGGCAGCTCGCCCCCGGCGAAAGCGTGACGATCAACGAGGCGGTGACCGACGTACCGCGTTCGGCCAAAGTGGCCGAAATCGGCTGGAAACCCGGCTGAGCCGGGCGGCGCCGGGAAAACCGAACATCCGCGCTTGCAGCCCCCGCACCCTTTTGCTACGGGCCCGCTCCTACCCCCGGGGGCGGCCCTTTCAACAAGGCGCAACCTCTTCGATTATGCGGTCGTGGCGGAATTGGTAGACGCGCAACGTTGAGGTCGTTGTGGGCGAAAGCCCGTGGAAGTTCGAGTCTTCTCGACCGCACCAAACAGTCCTGAAAAACTTCCCCTTGAGGGGCACCGGCCCGGTTAGTCGCCAAAATTGGCGCAATGGCGCGAGTTTTCAGCGTTGGCTTTGGATTGCCTGCAGTCAGAGACGCAGTGATCTCATGCAGCAAATGGGCGCACAATAGCCGCCGTCTCTGGTGCCAAAATCCTGACTGCAGTTGATATGGGCGGATTCAGCCGAGCCCGAGCAGGGCGCGCTGGTCTGGCCAGGCAAGCGGCAGATCGATGGCCTGCAAGGCGCGGGCACTGAGTCTAGCTGGCTGTCGCCCTTCGACGATGGCGGTGACGATGTCGGGCGCGAGACATGCCAGCGCTGCAAGCTTGCCCAGCCGGGTGCGGCAGCGACCGTGCTGGGCCGCGATGCCGGCGATCGACTGGTCGGGCTGGGCGAGGATCAGCTTGCGCGCCGCGTTGGCTTCAACAAGCAACGCGACCAGCTTCTCGTCGCGGCCAGTAGGCACGATGTTGAGGTGGTCCGGGGCGAGATGACGCTGGCCGAGTTGGCGCAGCAGTTTGATGTCCACCCGAACCAGATCACGACTTGGCGATCGCAGTTGCTGGAAGGGGCTGCCGGGGTTTTCGGATCGGAAGGCCGCGCCGAACGTGAGGAGCCCGCGATCGACGTGAAGATGTTGCACGCCAAGATCGGCGAGCTGACGTTGGTGAACGATTTTTGTCCGGGGCGCTCGGCCCAATCTCCTGAGAAATGGGCAGGGCTGTGGCCGAGCGCAAAACGATGATCGACCGTTCGCACGCGCTGCCGGTGACACGGCAAGCGCGGGAGTTGGGGATCAGCCGCGGCAGCGGCTATTATCTGCCCCGGCCCGTGTCGGCTGCCGACCTTGCTATCATGCGACGGATCGACGAGCTGCACATGGAGTTTCCGTTTGCGGGCAGCAGAATGCTGCGTGATCTGCTTCGGCAGGAGGGCACCAGGATCGGCCGGCT
>JANLUV010000147.1:0-3158 GCA_031363685.1 Alphaproteobacteria bacterium
GCGGCTGTGCACCGTTGCCGGCGCCGGTGCGGTGGTGGTCAGGCTGGGCGGTGACGAGTTCGGCCTGATCGTGCCGGGCGATGCCGATACCGGCGCCCGCATCGGCCAGGCGCTGTGCGATGCGATCCAGCGACCAGTGCAACTGGGCGAAGCGACGCTGTCGGTCGGCTGTTCTGCCGGGCTCGCCGCGTTTCCGGCCAACGGCGCGCGCGCCGATGCGCTGTTCGATCGCGCCGATTTCGCGCTCTATCATGCCAAGAAGCACAAACGCGGCAAGTGCGTGCGCTTTTCGGACGAACTTGAACAGTTGATCCGCTCCGAACAGGCGCTGGACGCCGCGCTGCAGGCCGCCGACCTCGCTGCCGAACTGGCGCTGGTGTTCCAGCCGATCGTCAAAACCGAAACGCTCGAATGGATCGGGGTCGAGGCGCTCGCCCGCTGGACCTCGCCGCAGCTTGGCGCGGTGCGTCCGCAGTTGTTGTTCGCCACTGCCGAACGCCTCGGATTCGCCCGGTCGGTCACCTTGACGCTGTTCGATGACGCGCTCGCCGCGCTTGCCCATTTCCCCGCCGCCGTCCGGCTTTCATTCAACCTGTCTGCCGCCGACATCTGCGATCCCGACACGGTCGGCGCCCTGCTCGCGCGGATCGCTGACGCATCGGCCGACCCTGCACGGCTGATCTTCGAAATCACCGAAACATCGTTCATCAGCGACGTCGCCGGCGCCCGCGCGGCACTGAAACGGCTGCGGGCCAGCGGCGCGGCGATTGCACTGGACGATTTCGGCACCGGCTATTCCAGCCTCGGCTCGCTCCACCAACTGCCGCTCGATATCGTCAAGATCGACCGCAGCCTGGCCCAGCGACTCGACGATCCGGACGGTCGCCGCGTGCTGACCGCGGTCCACAGCCTTACCCGGGCCCTCGATCTCGAATGCGTGCTCGAGGGGATCGAAACCGAACGCCAGCTGATCGAGGCGCAACTGGCCGGTTTCGGCTTTGCGCAAGGGTATCACCTCAGCCGCCCGCTCCCGCTGGCCGAACTCCTTGCCGCGCTGAGCCCCGCGCGCGCGATGCCAGCGAGCGCCGCATAGCGCGCGGCTGGCGCGGCGTACGTCAGCTGCCCAGCGCTACCACGCCGCCGGTCGAGCCGAACCCGCCCGCGCCGCGCGCGGTCTCGCCGAGTTCGGCCACTTCGAGCCATTCGCCGCGCGTCACCGGCGCCAGCACCAGTTGCGCCACGCGGTCGCCCCGGCGGACCATGAACGGCTCCGCGCCGAGGTTGATCAGGATCACCTTCAATTCGCCGCGATAGTCAGAATCGATCGTCCCGGGCGTATTGGGCACCGTCACCCCGTGCTTCAGTGCGAGGCCCGAGCGCGGCCGCACCTGGATTTCATAGCCCGGCGGGATCGCCACCGACAGCCCCGTCGCCACCGCGTGGCGGCCGTGCGGCGCGATAGTCACGTCCTCGGCCGAAACCACGTCCATCCCGGCTGCGCCGGCGGTTGCATAAACGGGCAGGTCCAGCCCTGCGCCATGCGGCAGGCGCTTGACCGCGACCGGCACGACATCATTCGGCAAGGGCATCGGCGATCCTTTCGACAATGGCGGCCGCCACCTGTTCCTTGGGCATTTCGGGCAAATCTTCCACCCCGTCCTTGGTCACGATGTGGACGGTGTTCATCGCCCCGCCCATCACGCTGACGCCCTTGGCGTTGGTGGAAACATCGTTGGCGATGATCCAGTCGGCGCCCTTGCGCTTGCGCTTTTCGGCGGCGTGTTCGAGCACGTTGTCGGTTTCCGCCGCAAAGCCGATGATCAACTTCGGCTTGTGCAGCGAGGACGCCGCCAGGCTGGCAAGGATATCCGGGTTCTCGGTCAACACCAGCACCGGCGGGGCCGAGCCGCGCTTCTTGATCTTGCTATGCGACACGTCCTTGGTCCGCCAATCGGCCACGGCGGCCACCATCACGGCGCAGTCGGCCGGCAGCGCGCGCTTGACCGCATCGTTCATCTGCCGCGCGGTTTGAACGTTGACGCGGTCGACCCCTGGCGGGGTCGGCAGGTTGACCGGCCCGGACACCAGCGTGACGCGCGCACCCAGCCGCGCCGCCGCCGCCGCGATCTCGAAGCCCTGCTTGCCGGACGAGCGGTTGGAAATGTAACGGACCGGATCGATCGGCTCGTGCGTTGGCCCGGCGGTGACCAGCATATGCCGCCCCGACAGCGGACCATCAGCGGGCTTGACGAACACCTCCGGCACCGGGTCCGCGCCGACGCGGACCGGCTGCACATCGCCCGGCTGCGGGTCCGGCTCTGCCCCGGGCTTGATCAGGTGGTTGAGCGCTTCGGGATCGGTGGGCGGGGCAGCCCGCGCCTTGCCCTTCTTGACCAGTACCGGGCGTGCATCCGCACCATCCGGCAGAGCAACCGGCGGCGGCGCGACCGGTTCGATTTCAGGCAGTTCCCCGCGCGTGATCATCGAGGCCGACAACCCGCCAAGCCCGGCTGCGACCGCGCCGTAGGGATCGTAATCCTCGTCCGATGCCGACCAGCCAGCGCCGCCCGCTCCGTCCGAAAGGTCCGCCACCCAGCCTTCGCCGTCGTGCATCGGCAGGGCATCGGGGCCGGTGAACCAACTGACGATCTGGTACCAGATCGCTTCCGGTTCGGGCAGGCGACCGGCGCCGAATTCGCCGCAGGCCATCGGGCCCTCGTCGGGCTCCATCACGCACACGCCCGCTGCGTGCAGCGTCTGCACGTTGCGCCGGGTCGCCTCATGGTCCCACATCCGCACGTTCATCGCGGGGACCGCCATCACCGGCTTGTCGGTTGCCAGCAGCAGCGTGGTGGCCAGATCATCGGCAATCCCGGCCGCCATCTTGGCCAGCAAATTCGCCGTGGCCGGGCAGACCACGATCAGGTCTGCCTCACGCGAAAGCTGGATGTGGCCCATCTCGACTTCGTTCTTCAGATCCCACAGCGTGGTGTGGACCGGGTTCTCCGACAACGCGGCCAGCGCCATCGGCGTGACGAACTGCGCCCCGCCATCGGTCAGCACGCAGGTCACCGTGCCGCCGCCCTTGCGGATCAGGCGCACCAGTTCGCACGCCTTGTAGGCGGCAATGCCGCCGCCGACGATCAGCAGGATCCGGG
>JANLUV010000287.1:0-5348 GCA_031363685.1 Alphaproteobacteria bacterium
GCCTCGATCTCGAACCAGATCCGATAGCGCGCTTCGGGTTCCCAGATCGCGGTCATCGCGGGGCGGGAATAGCGGGGGACCATGGTTCGACTCCTTTAAGCTGACGCGATGGCAGGCAGACCGGGTGGCCGCTAGGGGTTGGGGACCGCGAAGGCAAGGTTGGCGGCATTTTTGCACACCGGCTGACCTGTTCGCACAGCCATCGGACAGGCCCAAGAGATTGTGGTTACTCGCAAAGTCAGAAAGCTGGCCCCTGGACGGGGGGGGCGGGGTAAGGCGGGATGAAACATCTGGTGAGGGGAGATGCCTTGACCGACGGCGGAGACAGGCCCGTCGTCTTGGTGGTCGAGGACGAGATTTTCATTCGGCTGGCAAGTGCCGACTGGCTGCGCGACGCGGGCTGCGACGTGATCGAAGCGGCAACGTACGAGGAAGCGCCAGCCGTGCTGCACAGCGATGACGTGTCGCCCGAACTGGTGCTGGGCGATGTCGGGTTCACGGGCGAAGGCAACGGGTTTGCCTTGCGGGCCTGGGTGCGGGCGCGCCGGCCGGATGTGCGGATCGTGCTGGCCGGCAGTATCGAGGCAGCGGCGGATATCTGCGATGATGGGCCGCATCTGGCCCGGCCCTATGATCCGCAGGGCGTGGCCGATCATGTCCGGCAGTTGCTGGCCATTCGCGAGCGGGCCAGAAACTGATGCGGCGCCTCAGGCGGGGGCTGCACTGCGGCGGGCGCGCAGGTGTGTTGCCAGCGTTTCCAGCCAGCCCCGCACGCGGTCCCGCTGGCGTTCGGTGACCAGCGAGATCGCATAGCTCACCGCGATCAGGCCGAGGATTTCAAGCGCAAAGCCCGGTTTGCTGGTCCCCGCGACCAAGCCGATCGTCTTGGCCAGCAGCAGCAGCGGCCAGTGAAACAGGTACAGCGTGAACGAAAACCCGGCGAGCAGGCGCGCGGGACGTTCCAGCGCCAGCCACGGCGCCGGCCACGGCGCCGGCCAGCGGGTGGTCAGCGGACGCAGCCCGGCAAAGGCGGTGGCGACGGCAACGGCCAGCAGCAGGTCGCTCAGCGCAAAGCGCGAGAACGACAGGTGCAGCTCGAACGGCGCGGTCAGCGCCTGCATCAGGTGCCAGCCGGGCAGCACAACCGCAGTGTGGAACCACGCCCCGGCCAACCCGGCGGCCAGCAGCAGCGCCCCCGTCAGCGGACCGGTGCGCCGCGCCAGCGGGGTCAGCGCCAGCACCACGCCCACCAGCCAGATCGGCAGCAGCAGCAGGATGCGCGGCCCGGCCAGCAGCGCGCAGACGATCAGCACGGCAATCCGCAGGCCCCCGCGCAAATACACTGCCGCCCCGAACAGGGCATAATACCACACCTCGTAGCAGAGCGACCAATACGGCGGATTCCATACCGGCCCGGCGCCCCACGAACTTTCGCTCAGGAACAGCAGCGGCAGCACGGTCCCGCGCAGCGACAGATCGCCATACGTGTCGGTATGCATCGCCGAGCCGCCCAATGCCGTCACGATAATGAACATGCCGGTCGCGAAGGCGAGGGCGGCGAGCGAGACCGGGAGGATCCGCGCGGCGCGGGCGATGGCGAATTGCGTCAGCGTGCTGCGCCGCTGTTGCGCTGAAGCCGCGATGACCAGGCCCGACAGCACGAAGAACACCACCACTGCATAGTGCTGGGCGAGCGGAATGTCGGGAAACCAGCCGCTGTACAGCCCGGACTGCGCCGCGTGGCACACCAGCACGATCAGTGCCGCAGCAAAGCGGACAAGATCGAGACAGATCGACAACGGCCGGGTGATGAAGCGGTCGTTCGTCTGCGCGGCGGTCCAGGTCAGTGAAGGTGCGGTGGGTTGCAAGGGATTCGCGTGGCTGTTGCGGCTGCCCCGGGCGTTGGCGCAAAGCCGGTGCGATGACAAGCAGATGATCGCCCCGAGGTCCGCATTTACCGGCTGACGCGCGGCCTGGAGGGTCTGGCGACCGGTCGTCAGAGTAATGTTGATATCTCAGTTAATATACCGTTAAAATAAGTATAAGTATATATGTTTATTCGTTAAAATCCGTTTGCGTTCTTCCGCAAGTCGCCGTCAAGGTGGGTGGTCTAGCTATCTTCACGAAGATATTTGCGGAGTTTACGCATGGCGATTGCACCGGTCAGGGCTGAGGACTTTATCGATTCGATCGGGGCGGTCGCCCATTTGGGCGCTGCCAACGGAGCGGCCAGATCGCAGGCGGTGGTTGGCGCGTTTGACTGCCTTGGTATTTCGAACGTGCGCACGACGCTTTCGGCCGCGCTGGTCCAGCCCGGCAGTGTTGCCGACAAGCTGGCGCAGGCCGGGGTTCAGTTCGATGTGCTGCTGGGGCGGCGCCCGGCCGCTTGCCGAAACGCTTGGCAATGCGGCGCTGTTCGCCAAGCGCCACGTCGGCGCAATCACCGCACTGGAAGGCCCGAACGAGATCAACAACTGGCCGATCACCTTCAACGGCATGGGCGGGGTCGCTGCGGGCGTGGCGTTCATGGGCGCCATGGGCGCGGGGGCCAAGGCTACCTTCAAATTCCAGACCACCGTCGATCATGCAATCCTGTTGCAGGGTGACCTCAATGGCGATGCACGGGCGGATTTCGCGATCATGCTGGCCGGCCTCGCTCACCCGCTCAGCGCCGACGCGTGCATCTTTTAGGTGATCCGCAGCGCCCCAGATTATCGCGCAATTTCATGGCCAAGCGCGTGAACCAGACATGAATTTGACGCAGGGATGACAATCAAGTCATTGTTTCGCAACAGTTTAGACCGGCATTAACCATAGGTGGCATACATATCGGAAGGCATCGCGCCTATCCGGATTTATACACAATCATTAGGTCAACCCCATGATCGCTCCGCTCCACGCTGCCAAATTCCTTGATTCGCTGGGCGTTAACGTCCCGCTCGGGCTGGTCGGGTCACCCGCACGGGCCCAGGCAGTAACCGACGCGGTGACCTGGCTTGGCCTGCACAACGTGCGCAGCCCGCTGTCCGATTCGCTGCTCGTTGCCGGGAGCGTGGCCGATAGACTGGCCCGCGCCGGCGTCCATTTCGACGTGCTGCTCGGCGTTCAGCGCCCGCTGGAGGAGACGATGGCCAATGCCGCGCAGTTCGCGGCCGACCACCCCGGGGCGGTAATCGCGCTGGAAGGCCCGAACGAAATCAACCTGTGGCCGGTGACCTACAACGGTCTGACCGGAGTGGAAGCGGCGACAGCGTTCCTCAATGCTGCGGCGGCGCAGGCGGCGGTCATTCCGGCGCTGGCCGACGCCGCGATCTATGACCTTACCGGGGCGCCGAATGTCACTGCGGTAAGGGATGACAGCGCGACTTACGCCAATATCCACCCCTACGCCCCGAACGGCGACCAGCCTTACGAACTGCTGGCCGCGCGAATCGGGCTGCGTGTGGTTCCCGACAAGGGCATGGTCATCACCGAGGCGGGCTACAGCACGCTGATCGGGTCCGACATCTGGGAAGGGGTGACCCAGTTGACGCAGGCCAAGCTGACGCTGAACCTGATCGCCGGGGCGACGTTGCTGGGTGTGTCGCAGACCTATCTTTACCAGTTGTTCGATGGTTCGGGCGCTGCTGCCAATACAATCGACGGTACGCTGGGCCTGTTCGACGCCAATCTCCAGCCCAAGCTGGCCGCCACGGCCCTGCATAACCTGACGTCAGTGCTGGCCGATGATCCGGGCGCGCCGACCGACTTTGCCACCCACGGGCTGGACTACCAGTTACGCGGGCTGCCCGCTTCGGGCCATTCACTGCTGCTGGAAAAGGCCAACGGCACGTTCGCGCTGATGGTCTGGGCCGAGCCCGACATCTGGGATGAGGTGAACGATCGGCCGATCATCGTTACGGCGTCGATCACCACCATCAGCTTTCACATCGGGCCGGTCGATGTGAAGATTTACGATCCGCTTGTTTCAGACCAGCCAATCGCCAGCTACCAGCAGGTGACGGCGCTTGATCTGGCGATCACCGACCATCTGCTGGTCGTGGAAATCTCCGGATTCTCCGGGCCGCTGCCCGAGGTGGCGGCGATGCATTTCGACCTGCCGCAGGAACTGACCGGGACGAGCGCCGCCAACTTGCTGGTTGGCGGGACCGGTGACGACATCCTGAGCGGCCTGGCCGGGAGCGACACGCTCAAAGGCGGCGCGGGCGATGACCTGCTGTTCGGCGGCGGCGATGCGGACAAATTGTGGGGCGGCGCCGGGGCGGACACGTTCGTGTTCAAGGCGGTGAGCGATTCGCGGCCGTGGGTAGCGGCCCGCGACACGATCTTCGATTTCGATCATGCCGCCGGGGACCGGATCGATCTGTTCGCAATCGACGCCCATACGCTGCGCGCGGGCAACCAGTCCTTCATGCTGGGAACCGACCATTTCACCGGCCTGCGCGGCCAGGTGATCCAGGTCGTGACCGACAACGGCCTGCTGATCGCAGCTGACCTGCAGGGCGATCGCAAGGCCGATTTCGCGGTCCTGCTGGCCGGGTTCGATCATGTTCTGCCAAGGGATGCTTTCATCCTCTGACTGCCCCGGCCAGCGGCCACCGGAATGCCAGATCAACTTCACCGTTCGGGCGGCCGTCAGGCATGAAGCTGCGTTCGATCGCCCGGCCGCGCCCCGTGTGGTCGATCGCGATGACGGTGCTGCAGCGCGTGCCATAGTTCGGATCGGCCACGAAAATCGCCGAAAAGCGCGGCTCCGGCCCCTCGGCAGTGCGTTCGGTGACGGTTGGCGCGGGATCGAGCAGCGCGGCGAACAGCGGCGTGAAATCGGCCTCCGCCGCGCTCACGCTTTGCTCGCCGACCCATCGCGTCAATGCCGCGGACAGGCGCCGGGTCTTCAGCCACGGCGCGTCGATCGCGCCGTTCGACACGCCGTGGATGCCGGGGGCGAGGGGCATGGTCGCTGCCGCGGGGTGATTGGTCAGGAACCGCGCGCCGCTGGTGTCGGCGTGGAACACGTTGCAGGGATTGAATTCGGCCAGTGGCAGTCGCAGCGGATCGGCGCCGGCCAGCAGATCGGTCACCAGCCCCCCGCGTGAGGGCCGGCCGGGCCTGGGATAACCTTCGACGCGGAAGTTGGTCACCAAGGTTAGCCGCCCGGCTTCGCTAAGCCCCAGCCAGGTGCCGCCCGCGCTGAGATCGCGCCCGGCAATGATGCCCGGGCCGTCGGCCCACCGGGCCAGCGGCGCGGCCGGACGATCATGGTATTCGTCGCGATTGGCGGCCACCACCAGCTTCCAATGTGGGCTGGCCTCCCACGCGATGGCGGCAACGCACATCAGATCAGCCCC
>JANLUV010000327.1:0-3559 GCA_031363685.1 Alphaproteobacteria bacterium
CAACTGCTCTGCGGTTGCCCCATCGACGTCATTGACCCGGCGCAAGGTCAGTTCGCCAGTAATCCGGCGCGCGTCATCGGTGATCGTGACCGGGGCAGTGTAGTACAGCGACCCGGCGGCGCCTTCCTGATCGCCGGTGCCGACCGTCACGCGCGGGCGGCGCAGAGCGGCCCACTGCGCCGCGAACCGGCGCGGTGAAAGCCCGCTGTCCGCGCCGCTCTGACCCCATTGCCCGCGCACCGCAGGCGGATTGCGGCGTTCGATCACGGCGCGCCGATCGCGCAGCACCAGGTCGGGCGCCAGCTGGACGGCAAAGCTGGCCGCTGCCTGCCGTTTGGACGCCGGTGCGGATCAATCCGCCCGGATCAGCGTGCCTGCGCCCTTCGAGGTGAACACTTCAAGCAGCATCGCGTGGGGAACCCGCCCGTCCAGCACGACCGCCGCCTCGCACCCGGCCTCGACCGCGTGGACGCAGGTTTCGAGCTTGGGGATCATCCCGCCGCTGATCGTGCCATCCTCCTGCAACCGGGCGATATCGCTGGGGGTCAGCGCGGTGAGGAGGTTCTTGTTCTTGTCGAGCACGCCGGTCACGTCGGTCAGCAGGAACAGCCGCGCCGCGCCGAGCGCGGCGGCAATCGCGCCCGCCATCGTATCGGCGTTGATATTGTAGGTCGCGCCATCGGCGCCGGGCGAGATCGGGGCGATCACCGGGATCATCCCGGCCGCGATCGCGGTTTCAATGATCGTGGTGTCGATCAATTCCGGCTCGCCCACGAAGCCGAGGTCGACCACCTGCTCGATCTGGCTGTCGGGATCCTTGACGGTGCGGGTCACCTTGCGGGCGGTGACGAGGTTGCCGTCCTTGCCCGAGATGCCCAGCGCCTTGCCGCCCGCGCCCGCGATCCAGCCAACCAGTTCCTTGTTGATCGAGCCGCACAGCACCATTTCAGCCACTTCGGCGGTGGCCTTGTCGGTCACGCGCAGGCCATCGACGAAGCGGCTTTCGACGCCCAGCCGCTTCAGCATCGCGCCGATCTGCGGGCCGCCGCCATGGACCACCACCGGGTTGATCCCCACGGCCTTCAGCAGCACCACGTCCTGCGCGAAATCCAGCGCCAGTTCGGGATCGCCCATCGCGTGGCCGCCGTATTTCACCACGAACGTCCGCCCTTCGTAGCGCTGCAGATAAGGCAGCGCCTCGATCAGGGTTTCGGCCTTGGCCAGCATTGCCGGATCATGGGCAGGGTCGTGAGCGGGATCGTGCGGAATCGTCATGGCCGGGCATTTAGACCTGTTGCGCGCAAATTGAAGTGTTTTTGCGTGGCCCCGCCCGCTTTCCACCGGCGCATTGCCCCGCTAGCATCGCAGGCATGCACATCCTGACCAGCGTTGCCGGCATGGCGCTGATTCTTGCGCTGGCCGTGCTGCTTTCCGCCGATCGCAAGGCGATATCGCTGCGCGTCGTTGCGCCTGCCTTCGCACTGCAAGCGGGGCTGGCGGGCCTTGTCCTGTACGTCCCGCCGGGCCGCGCGGCGCTGGGCGGCGCGGCGCGCGGGGTGAGCGAGCTGCTCGGCTATGCCCGCGCCGGGGTCAGCTTCCTGTTCGGGCCGCTGGCCAGTCCCGAGATCGGCGGCACCAGTTTCGCGATTGCCGCGCTGCCGACGATCATCTTCTTCGCCGCGCTGATTTCCATCCTCTATTACCTCGGCGTGATGCAATTGGCGATCCGCTGGATCGGCGGCGGACTGGAACAGATCACCGGGATCAGCCGGATCGAAAGCCTGTGCGCGGCGTCCAACATCTTTGTCGGCCAGTCCGAAGCGCCGCTGGTGATCCGCCCCTATCTGGCCGGGCTGACCCCGTCGCAGCTGTTCTGCGTGATGACCGTGGGCATGGCCGGGGTCGCGGGGACGATCTTGGCGGCCTATGCGGCAATGGGCATCCGGATCGATTACCTGGTCGCGGCCTCGTTCATGTCGGCCCCGGGCGGCATTCTGATGGCCAAGCTGATCATGCCCGATCCGCGCCCGCTTGCGGCTTCACCGGTAAGCGAGGAGCGCGTGGATGAGCCGGTAGCGCTGGAACACGAGGAGGAGCGCCCGGCGAACCTGATCATGGCCGCCGCGCAAGGGGCGCAGACCGGGCTGAAACTGGCGGTGGCAGTGGGCGCAATGGTGCTGGTGTTCGTCGCGCTGGTCGCCCTCGCCAACGGGGTGCTGGGGGGCGTGGGCGGGTGGTTCGGCCACCCGGAACTGTCGTTCCAGGGCATTCTGGGCACGCTGTTCGCCCCGGTGTTCTTCCTGCTCGGCACGCCAAGCTGGTCGGAAGCGGTGCAAGCGGGGGGCTTTTTCGGGACCAAAGTGGTCCTGAACGAATTCGTCGCCTTCATCGATCTGGGCAAGGCGAGCGGCCTGTCCGAGCGGACCGTCGCGATCGTCACCTTTGCCTTGTGCGGGTTTGCCAACTTCAGTTCGATCGCGATCCAGATGGCGGTCACCGGCGGGCTGGCCCCGAGCCAGCGCCCCGTGATCGCCCGTCTCGGGATGAAGGCGCTGGTCGCCGGCAGTCTGTCCAATCTGATGAGCGCGGCGCTGGCCGGGCTGTTCCTTTCGCTGCAGTAACTCCGCAGATTTCCGGGGGCCAAACCTCCGGAACGGTGCAAACTCACGTATTAGCCCGCATGGAACCAGGGCCGCTTCCGGCGTGTTCGCTGTGGGCATGGCTCTTTCACTCCTCACCCTCGCCGCCGCCTTTGCGCTTTGCCCGCACGGCCCCCGCACCACCTGCGTCGTCGATGGCGACACCTTCTGGCTTGATGGCGAGAAGGTCCGCATCGCCGATATCAACGCGCCCGAAACGCGACGCGCGCAGTGCCCGGAGGAACGCGCGCGCGGCAATGCGGCCACGCTGCGCCTGATCGTGCTGCTGAACGACGGGCCGTTCACGCTTGAGCCCTATGCGCGCGACCGCGACCGTTATGGCCGGCTGCTGCGCGTGGTGGTGCGACGCGGGCGCAGCGTCGGGTCCGAACTGGTCTCCGAAGGGCTGGCCGAACCGTGGCGCGGGCGGCGCAGTTCATGGTGCGGCGGCGGGGCCTGAAGTTGCGGGGACACGGGCCTGAAGTTACGGGGACACAATACTAATTAGGCGTCCGGCCCGGTCGGCGCTATGCTGCGGCGCTTGTTGGGCGCGGAAGAATGGATCGCCCGCCAGGAGGAAGTTCTGGCGCGGCGTGGTCCAAAAGGGAAAGGTTAATTAGTATTGTGTTCCCGGAATACCTATGCCCCCGGAATACCTACGGATAACCGCCATTCCGCGCGGAACCGCCTGATCGCAAACGCAGATTCGGCCGAATTCTTTTCCCCGCCCCTTGCCTCGCGCTCCAGACATGGCATCAAGGTGTTAGATGGAGCAGCGGAGGGGGAATCGTGAGATCGTCAGTCGCACAGTGACGCGCCAACAATCAAAGTCGGCAATTCTCGCAGTGCTTGGAGCGCTCGCATTGGGGATGCTTGGGGGCTGCACCAATCGCGATGACGCGATAAGGTATAAAGTCACC
>JANLUV010000347.1:0-4626 GCA_031363685.1 Alphaproteobacteria bacterium
TGACTGCGAAAGGCGAGGCAACCGACCGGATCGTTGGCCTTGAAATCGGGGCTGACGACTATGTGGTCAAGCCGTTCGATCCGCGTGAGCTAGTCGCCCGGATCCGCTCGGTCCTGCGCCGCGCCGCACGCGGTCCGGCCGAGAAAACCGACGAGGAAGTGTTCACCTTCGAAGGCTGGACACTCGATCCGCTCAAGCGCCGGCTGATCGACGCGGAAGGCGCGGTGGTCGCGATTTCCTCGGCCGAATTCCGCTTGCTGCTGGCCTTCCTCGAACACCCCCGGCAGGTGCTCGACCGTGACCGCCTGCTCGAAATGGTCCAGGGCCGCGAAGCGCACCTGTTCGACCGGGCGGTTGATAATCAGGTCAGCCGTCTGCGCCGCAAGATCGAGGTGGACAACCGCAATCCCCTACTGATTCAGACCGTATGGGGCGGCGGCTACATGCTCGCCGCCGAAGTGCGCCGCCAGCCCGCCCCCAGCGGCACCCCAAACGACACTGGTGCCGGGTGACCATGCGTTCGCTGGCGTTGCGGGTCTGGTCCTACCTGTGGCCGCGCAGCCTCAAGGGGCAGGTGTTGCTGGCGATGGCGCTGGCGCTGTTCCTCGCGCAGGGGATCGGCGCGCTGCTGCTTTACCGCGCCCAGCACGAACGGATCGAGGGCGCGCTGCTGCACAATGCCGCGTTTCGCCTGATCGTTGCCAGCCGCAGCGACAACCTGGACGGCGAAGGCCGGGACTTGCGCGAGGAGCTGCACGGTCCGCCGCCGCTGCACGGCGATCATGGCCCGCCTCCCGAAATACGCCGGATGCGGCTGGAGCGCACCACCGTGTCCCCGCTCCACCCCGGAGAACTGCGCGAGGCCAGCGAAGAGGCGGAATTGCGCCAGATTCTCGCCAATCAGGACTTCGCGGTCGACGATGTGCTGGTGCTCCACCGCAACGTGCGTGACGATCTGCGCGCCCGGCTCAGGCTGGCGCTGCATGCGCGCGAACACGCAGGCGCTCCGCCGCCGGGGCAGGTGATGCTCGCCGCGATCCGGCCCAAGCGTTCGCCGCCCAATCTTCCGCAGCAATGGCTGGTGGCGCGCGTGTTCGTGCCGCCCGCCGAACGGCTGATGCTGCAGACCCTGTTCGGCCAGACGCTGCTGATCTACGCGCTGCTGGTCGGCGCGATCTGGCTGCTGCTCAGCCGGATCACCCGGCCGCTGGCGGCGCTGACCATCCGGCTCGAACGCTTTGCCGATACGCGCAATCCCGCTGGCCAGCTTGAATCGCACCAGTTCGAACCGCAGGGGCCAGAGGACGTCGCCCGCCTGATCGCCGCGCACAATGCGATGGAAGGCCGCATCATCGCGCTGCTCGATGAAAAGGACGTGATGCTCGGCGCGATCGGCCACGATCTCAAAACCCCGCTGGCCGCGCTCAGGGTCCGGATCGAATCGGTCGAGGACGATCACGAGCGCGACCGCATGGCCCGCACCATCGAAGACATCACCCGGACGCTGGACGACATCCTGTCGCTCGCCCGGGTCGGCCGGCCCAGGGACCCGCGCGAATCGACCGAACTGTCGGCGCTGGTCGCCTCGGTGGTCGAGGAATACGAGGACATGGGCGATCCGGTCGAACTGGGCGAGACCACGCGGATCGTCCTGCCGCTGCGCCCCACCTGGATCCGCCGCGCGCTGCGCAACCTGATCGGCAATGCGTTGCGCTATGGTTGCAAGGCCGATGTAACCCTGATGCGCGAGGGCCATGCGGCGGTGATCCGTATCGCCGACGCCGGCCCCGGCATCGCCCCGCAGGACATCGCCCGGATGCTCGAACCGTTCACCCGCGGCGAACCGTCGCGCAACACCGAGACCGGCGGCGCCGGGCTTGGTCTCACCCTCGCCCGCGCCATCGCCGAACAGCACGGCGGCACGCTGACCCTCGCCAACCGGCACCGCCCGGACGGCAAAGTGGCGGGGCTGGAGGCGACCCTCCGGCTTCCGCTGTAACCGGCGCTTACGGCACCGCCGCGATCACGCGGCTCGCCTCCGCCGCCCGCGCTTCCTTCAACACGCCGCAGCTGCGCACCCGCTCGATCGTGCGTTCCAGATCGAGCTCCGCAGTCTTGCCGGCCAGCCGCGGCCGCAGGAAGCTGGCGATCTCGTTCGCCCGCTCGACCGAGCAGAACCCGCCGACCATCCCCGGCAGGCGGGTGGCGAAGAAGATCCCGCCGGTTCCGTCCATCAATTCGGGCAAATGCTCCTTCATCCACGCCCAGCCCAGATCACGCGTCCCTTCGGTGGCGATCACCGCGCGCAGCATCGCGTTGCGTTCGCTCGGCCGCAGCCGGGCGTCGCGCGCGTCGGCCAGCACCCAGCTGGCGACGTCAGGCTTGCCGCTGGCGCCGACTGCCTCAAGCGCTTCGGGCCGGAACACCGGGTCCTGCGAGGTCAGCGCCAGGTCGAACAGGCGCTTCGCCCCGTCCAGCCCGGCCCCTTCGCTCCACACCTTCAGCGCCATATCCATGTAAGCGGAATCGAGCGCGGCCTTGTCTCCGTTCAGGAACGCCGCTGCCGCCGCGTCCAGCCGGGCCCGCACCGCCGTGTCGCGCGCCACGGTCGCCAGCGTCCACACCACTTGCGCCCGCTGCTGGCTTTTCTCCGGGTCTTCCCCGGTATAGGCGCCGGCCTTGGGATCAAATCCCGCCGCGCCCAGCCGGGGGGCGAACAGCCCATCGACAAAGCGGCGATAGGCTGCGGCCGCCGGGGCATCGTAGAACCCGCCGGCATTCATCCCTTCCAGCCCGCCCAGCGCCACCGCGCTGGCGTAGCTATCAGGATTGCGGACCAGCTTGCGAGCCAGCGCGATCAGCTGCGCCGGCCCGGCGCGGCCCGCCTCGAAGCTGGCGCGCAGGCTGTCGGCCAGCGCCACCGCCTCGCCCCCGGGCAGCGTGTCGGCGGCGGCGATCAGCGCGTTCCACTCGGCCTCGGGCAGTTCGAACCGGTAATAACCGGTCCCGCCCGCGTTGGGCACCAGCGGCCCGTTGCCACCCTTGACCGCGATCTTCCCCTGCGGCCCGGCCAGCAGCGTGCACGACCGCACCTCGCCCCGCCGCACGCACAGCGGCACCCCCCATTGAGTCGCCGGGGGGATCGAACCAAGCCGCGCGTAACGGCTTTGCGTCACGGTGAAGCGGCCGTTCTTTTCAGCGCTGAACGCCAGCACCGGCACGCCCTGCTGGTCGGTAAAGCTCTGCATCGCCGGAAGAATGCGCGAATCCCCGGCGACATCGGCCATCGCCGTGAAGAAATCGGTGCTGGTCGCACTGCCATAGCGGTGCGCCGCCATGTAGCGCCGCACGCCGCCCCGGAATTTCGCCTCGCCCATGTATGCGGCGATCATCGCCACGACGTGCCCGCCCTTGCCATAGGTGATCGTGTCGAAGGCGGCATCGATCTGCACGCTTTTGGTGATCGGCTGGCGGATCGGGCGCCCGGCCAGCAGCGCATCGGTCTGCATCGCGGCAAACCCTTCCACCGTCGCGCCGGCGCCGATGTTGAGGTCGGGCCGCCATGCGTTGCCGATGCGATAGCCCAGCCAGTTGGCAAAGCTTTCGTTCAGCCAGATATCGTCCCACCACGCCGGGGTGACCAGATCGCCGAACCACTGGTGCGCCAGTTCATGCGCAACCACCATGCCGAAGCTGCGCTTCTGCGGAACCGAGGCATTCTCGCTCATCACGATCAGACCATCGTTGTAGAGATCGGCGCCGGCATTCTCCATTGCGCCCGACTGGACCGGGCTGGTGATCTGGTCGAGCTTGGGGAACGGGAACGGCTGACCGAAATAAGCCTCCAGATGGGTGACGATCGCCTTGCTGCCGTCCAGTGCGAAGGCCAGCCGGTCGGCATTGGGTTTGGGCGAGACGATCCGCAGCGGCAGCGGGGTGGTCCGCTCGGGGCTGGGCGGCACCGCGCCCTCAACCACCGCGAACGGCCCGACCATCAGCGCGACCAGATACGTCGGCAGCGGCAGAGTGGCGGCGAAGCGGTGAACTTCCAGCCGGTTTTCAGCGGTCTTGCCAGTCTCGGGCGCGTTGCTCACCGCGACCTGCCCCGGCGGGGTTCGCAAAGTGACGGTGAACGGCACCTTGAACCCCGGCTCGTCGAACGAAGGGAATACCGCGCGGGCATCGATAGACTGGAACTGGCTCCACGCGTACCAGTCCTCGCCGACCTTCGCGCGGAACAGCCCGGACGGCCCCTCGCCAAAGGCCGCGTCATAATCGAACGCAAAGGTCACTGGCCCGGCCGGCAGCGCCTCGGCAAACGTCAGTCGGGCAACGCCGGTGTCATCGATCTGCGTCCATGTGCCCGCGATCTTCCGTCCGTCGACCTGCGCGATGACCTGTTTCATCGCCAGTCCCCGGCCGTGAAGATCGACGAACCGGCTCGGTTTCCTGATCCGCGCATCAATCTCGACATGGCCGGAAAAACGCGGCTGGGCCGGGTCCACCGTGAGGTCGAGCCGGTAGGCGAGCGGACGCACCGCGTCGGTCAGGCGGCCATCGGGCACCCGCGCCAGTGCGACGACGTCAGCCGCCAGCGCGGGGTTGGCCGCAGGCGCGATCGCGCTC
>JANLUV010000357.1:0-2442 GCA_031363685.1 Alphaproteobacteria bacterium
GCGGCCACCGAGCACCGGATGCCAGCGCATGCCGTATTCGCTGGTGAGTTTCACGCCATTGACCGGAATCAGCGACGGGATCGAGACCTTCTGAGGGGCGAAGCCGGGGATCACGCCGACGGCGCGGTTGGGCATCGCCGACGAAACGAGGTTGGTGGTGGCGCCGCGGCGGTCCATCGATTGCCAGCTGGCGAACAGCTGACGGAATTCGTCATCCCCGGTCTGCTGCTTGGCGGCCTGGGCGGCGCGCAGTGGCGCCAGGATATCGGCGTTCGCGCTGGCATTAGCGAAGGCAGGGTTGGCGCCGAAGAGCAAAGCCACGGCTGCAACGGCAGCGGCAATGGCGCGTAACTTCGGGAAAATCACTAGAGCGACCACGCAATACACCTTGTCTCTCCGGCACGCCTGCGCAAAGCAGGCGGGCCGTGCTGACCCCTGTCATTCAGCCCGGTTCGACCTGATGATCGTACCCGAACCGCGAAAATATGAGATGGTCGGAACCCCCCGCCGTCTCGGTGGTTGTGGGCTAACTGGCGTTCTGCGGCATGGCAACAGTGCCATACAACTGTCGCGATAAACCGGCTGCCTCACGCGCCGAGTCGTTGAACGGTGGCTTAACGACCCCGCGGAAGTGGCGCTGAACCAAGCTTTTCCATAGTGAATCGTGGGTAAGATCACGCGCCGAGGCGACCGCAGCGAAATGTGTTGCGCCGAAACGAACGTGCCGGATTTCGTCGTCAAGGATTCGCTCGAGGATGCGCGCACCGCGCTGGTCACCGCCCGCCCGGACCCGTTCGAGCATCTGCGGCGTCACATCGAGCCCGCGCGCCTCGAGCACCATCGGCACCACGGCCAGCCGCGCGGCCACGTCATGACGCGTATCATGCGCCGCCTCCCACAGGCCATCATGCGCGGGCAGCGCGCCGTAAAAACTGCCGAGCGAGCGCAATTGCCGCGTTAACAGAACGAAGTGCATCGCCTCGTCCGCCGCCACAGACAGGAAATCGGTCACGAAGGCATCGCCCATTTCCGCCCCGAACCGGCCGGTGATATCGAGCGCCAGATCGATTGCGACGAATTCGATATGGGCCAGCGCATGCCACAGCGCGATCCGGCCGCGTTCGGACTGGCCGCGCCCACGCCGCGGCATCTGGCTGGGCGGCAACAGTTCGGGCACCGCCGGACGACCGGGTCGATCGGGCATTGCGCAATCGAACGCGCAGACAAGCCGCCCCAGCCGCCAGTCGCGGGCGACCGCGCGGGTGGCCATGGCCTTGGCGAACGGATCGGTTTCGAGCAGCGCCGCGCGGATTGCTGCCGCCACGGTGCGGCCGGTTACAGCCCCTGCGGTCAAAGCGCCCGGACCGCTGCCAGCACTGCGGCGGCGTGGCCCTTGACCTTCACCTTGTCCCACACCCGAGCGATCCGGCCACTCGCATCGACCAGCACCGTGGTGCGGACCATGCCCATGTAGGTGCGGCCATAATTGACCTTTTCGGCCCAGATCCCGAGCGCGTCAGACAGGCCGCCATCGGCCGCATCGCTCGCCAGAGGCGCGGTGAGCGCGTGCTTGGCGATGAACTTCTGATGCTTTGCCGGCGGATCCTTCGAGACCCCGAGCAGTGCCGCGCCGGCGGCGGCAAACTCTTGCGCCAGCGCGGAAAAATCGATGTTCTCGGTGGTGCAGCCGGGGGTGTCGTCCTTCGGATAAAAGAACACCACCAGCTTGCGCCCGGCAAAGTCCGAGGGCTTGACGGCGCCGCCGTCCGGGGTGGCCAGGGCGATATCGGGCAACGGATCGCCAACACCGGGCTTGCTCATGTCTCGGTCTCCAGGCGCTCGCCGAACACGTCCAGCCATGCGGCAGCCACGATCGATCTGGCCTCGGCGAATCCGGCCGTCACGCTGTCCCAATTGTCATATCCGCAGGCCGCCGCAAGTGCCGCGCATGGTCCGCCGGGCGGCACTTCGCCATCGGGCGCCAGCAGCCGCGCCGCGACGAGCAGCCGGGTGAGCCGGTCATGCGCCAAGGTCAGCCCGGCCGGTATCACGCCGGCTGCATCAAGCGCCGCCAGCGCCTCGGGCAGGAACGGCGACAGCCCCAGCCCGGACCGCAGTTGCAGATAGTGGATGATGAATTCGCAATCGACCAGCCCGCCGCGCCGCAGCTTCGGATCAAGCGGACCCTTGGGCGATTTATGTTCGGCCATGCGCGCGCGCATGTCCAGCACTTCGTCGCGCAGTTTGCCCGGATCGCGCGGCGTGGTCAGGACGGCGTGGATGATGCGCTGCAATTCGGCCCGCCCGGCCTCCGGCCCGAACAGCGGGCGGGCGCGGCACAGCGCCATGTGTTCCCACGTCCACGCCTGTTCGCGTTGATACCGCTCGAACGAATCGAGGCTGACCGCCAGCGGCCCTTGCGCGCCCGACGGCCGCAGCCGG
>JANLUV010000362.1:0-5677 GCA_031363685.1 Alphaproteobacteria bacterium
CACCGGAAAGGGCGCGCGGGCGGCGAATTCCTCGATCAGGGCGACGGTGCCGTCGCGGGAATTGTCGTCGCCGACGACCAGTTCGTCGGGCAGGCGGGTCTGGGCGAGGAAGCTGGCGAGCTGCTCGGGCAGGAACCGTTCGCCGTTATAGGTCGCCAGTGCGATCGAGACTTTGCGCGGCTGGGTCATCCGGCCGATCCGCGGATCAGACCGGCGAGCCGGGCGAGCACCGCATCCTGCGACCAGCGTTCGATCCCGCGTTCCCGCGCGGCAGCCCCCAGCCGCGCTGCTTCACCCGGATCGTCGAGCAATCCGGCGATCGCCTGCGCGAACGCGGCGGCATCCCCCGGCGGCGTCGAGACTCCGCAGCCTGCGACTTCGGCATGAAGGCCGGTGCCGGGCAATGCCGTCGCCACCACCGGCCGCCCCGAAAACAGCATGTTGGCGAGCTTCGACGGCAGCACGAGATCGGCGGCCCCCGCGATCTGCGGCAGCAGGTGGACGCTGGCGAGGCCAAGCAGTTCGCCGACCCGCGCGGCCGGCTGGAGATCGTGGAACGAGATATTGTCGAGCCCGGCGGCCAGCTCGCGCAGGCGCTCGCGGTTGGGGCCTTCGCCGCAGATCACGAAGTGGAGATCGCGGCGCCCGGCCAGCAGGCGCGCGGCCTCGACCACGATCCCGATCCCCTGCTTGTTGGCGATGTTGCCCGAATAGAGCGCGACTTTCCGGTCGCCCAGACCCCACTCGGTGCGATAGGCCGCGCCCTGGGCCGGATCGGGTCCGGGGGCATTGGCCCAGTTGCGCACTTCCGCGACCCGAGCCGGTGGAATGCCCTTTTCCAGCAGCTTGGCGCACATCTGCGGGCTGATCGTCGATACCCGGTCGGCCAGCCGCAGCAGGCTGTTTTCCACGCCGCGCGCCAGCCGGGCCGTAAATCCGCCGCTATCGACCAGGCCGGTAGCGAACGCCGCCTCGACCTCGAAATCCTGGATGTGGATCCACAGCTTTGCACCGGCCAGCCGGGCCATCAGCCAGGCCACCGGGACGCTGAGCAGTGCGGGCGCCACGCAGATCACCACTTGCGGCCGGTTCCGCCCAAACGCGGCGGCAATGGCTGGGGGCAGCGCGGTTACGGCGAAGCTGGCGAGATGGACGATGCGCTTCAACCCGCTCGGCTGGGCCGGCACATAGTGTGGGCAGCGGGTGATGCTCACCCCGTCCTCGACCGTGTTCAGCCAGCCGCCGCCGCGATAACCGTCCCGGGTGCGCCACTGCGGATAATAGGGTTTGCCGACAATCGCGCGGACGGTCAGCCCATGACGGGCAAGGCCCCGCGCCATCCCGCCGGTAAAGGCACCAATGCCGATTTCCTCGGGCGCGTAATTCAATCCGACGATAGCGAGCCGGACCGGCGGGCTGCCCTGCTCCGGCCCGATGGCTCCGCCGGCTTCGGCTGGCGACCTCATTGCCCGGATGCGACGTAATGCCGGTAGGCGTCGGCGATGCCGTCCTCGAGGCCGATTTTCGCCGACCAGCCGAGCGCGGCCAGCTTGCTGCTATCCATGAGCTTGCGCGGGGTGCCATCAGGCTTGGTGGCATCGCGGGTGACGGTGCCGGCAAAGCCCACCACCTTCGCGACGAGTTCGGCGACTTCGCCGATCGTCACGTCGCTGCCGCAGCCGATGTTGAGCGGCTGGGCAGCCGAATAGTGCTTGAGCAGGAAGACGCTGGCATCGGCCAGATCGTCAACATGCATGAATTCGCGGCTGGGCGTGCCGCTGCCCCAGATTTCGAAGCTGGCGGCGCCGGCCAGCTTCGCCTCGTGCGCCTTGCGGATCAGCGCGGGCAGCACGTGGCTGGAATTGAGATCGAAATTATCGCCCGGGCCGTAAAGGTTGGTCGGCATCGCGCTGATGAAATCGGCGCCGTGCTGACGGCGATAGGCCTGGCACAGCTTGATCCCGGCGATCTTGGCGATCGCGTACCATTCGTTGGTCGGCTCGAGCGCGCCGGTAAGCAGCGATTCTTCGCGGATCGGTTGTTCGGCGAACTTGGGATAGATGCACGAGGAACCAAGGAATAGCAGCTTGGCCGTATCGGCCCGGAACGCGGCCTCGATCAGGTTGGCCTCGATCATCAGGTTATCGTACAGGAAATCGGCCGGAAAACTGTTATTGGCAAGGATGCCGCCGACTTTCGCCGCTGCGACCACCACCACGTCGGGCTTTTCGCGGGCCATCCAGTGTTTGACCGCGTGCTGGTCGATCAGATCGAGTTCGGCGCGCCCGGCAGTGAGGATCTCGCAATTTTCGGCCGCCAGGCGCCGCACGATCGCACTGCCGACCATGCCGCGGTGCCCGGCGACGAAGACTCGCTGGCCGGCGAGCGAAAAATCCGTTGAGCCAGTCATTTGTAAAGTCCCAGCTTGGCGGCAACCTGACGCAACCCGTCATAGGCGATCTTGCCCATGCCTTTGGCGGGCACCCCGCAGCAGCGCATGGCGATTGCCCGGAACGCCGTGATATCCATCGTTGCCGGAAACCCGGCGCGGCGCAGAATGTCGAAGATGTCGCGCAGGCCATAGCGCTTTTCCGCAGGCAGGTGCCACAGCAGAAACCGCTCGTCGCCGGGGGCGACCGAGTTGTAGCGCGGGCTGGTCCAGATGCGCTTGATCAGGTGATTGGCGCTGGCGACCCGGCCGCGCAGCACGGCAAAGGCGATCGAGAAGATGTGTTCTTCGGTGATGATCCCGCTGGCGACCCCGGTGCCCGACATCGCATCCTTGAGCATCGCGCCGAACAGGTCACGGTGCTCGATCCAGGCGGAGACGCTGGTCAGGAACAGTTCGCCGCCGAAGTGGAGGGCCAGTTCGCCGCCGGTGGCGCCGAAGGCCCGCGAAATCTCGTCCATCTGGTGCATCGACAACCCGTTGACGGTATCGGTCGGGTCGGTCTGCCGGACGATGTAGCCGCCGAAGGCATGATTATCGAGCAGGTCGAACAGTGATTCGAGCGGGCGGGTGACCAGCACGTCCGAATCGACCACCGCGATGCGCAGGTCGGGGTCTTCCCGGCCGACCAGCGAGGCCATGATATCGTGGAAATAGAGCACGTTGCCCCATGACTGCGTCGTTCCCGGCGCCAGCCGCGCGGTCAACGGGACAAGGTGCAATTCGACCCCGTAGCGGTTCAGGGCCGTTGCAATATCAACCCCATCGACCATCGGCGGGGCGACGTTGGTGAACAGCGCCAGCCGCTGGCCCGGATTGGTGAAACGGGCACTGGCGAACAGGGCGACGATGCAGCGCCAGTAGACCGCCTGGACGCGCGGATCTCCGGAATTTCCGCCGGCGGACGGAAAAGTCGTGCCCTCGTCGGGCAAATCCGCGACGAAGCCGGTCGCGAACAGGGTCTTCGCATCATTCGAAGACATGACCGTACTCCGCGTTGCCGCTCGTTCAGCCAAACCTGGCAATGGGATCGTTGCGCATCACGTCGAGGTCCGCCAGCACCATTTCGCGCGCGAGTTCGCGCACGGTGGTCTGGTGCTGCCAGCCCAGCTTCTGGTGGGCCTTCGAAGGATCGCCGATCAACAGGTCGACTTCGGTCGGACGGAAATAGCGCGGGTCGATTTCGACCAGCGTGCGCCCGGATTTCGCGCAGATCCCGAGTTCATCGATGCCGATGCCGCGGAATTCAAGCTCGATCCCGACGTCTTCGAACGCCCACTGGACAAATTTGCGCACTTCGGTGGTCTCGCCAGTGGCGAGCACATAGTCGTCGGCCACGTCCTGCTGCAGCATCAGCCACATGCCTTCGACATATTCGCGGGCATGGCCCCAGTCACGCCTGGCATCGAGATTGCCGAGATAGAGTTTCTCCTGCCGCCCGAGCGAGATCGCGGCGGCGGCGCGGGTGATCTTGCGGGTCACGAAAGTCTCGCCGCGAAGCGGGCTTTCGTGATTGAACAGTATCCCGTTGGAGGCATGGATGCCATATGCCTCCCGATAGTTGACAGTGATCCAGTAGCCGTAAAGCTTCGCCACGCCATAGGGCGAGCGGGGATAGAACGGCGTGGTTTCGCGCTGCGGCACTTCCTGCACCAGGCCGTAAAGTTCGCTGGTCGATGCCTGGTAGAACCGGGTCTTCTGCTCAAGCTTGAGGATGCGGATCGCTTCGAGCAGGCGCAGCGTGCCGAGGGCATCGGCGTTGGCGGTGTATTCCGGCGTTTCGAAGCTGACCGCAACGTGGCTTTGCGCGGCAAGATTATAGACCTCGTCCGGCTGGACATCCTGCATGATGCGGATCAGGTTGGTCGAATCCGTAAGGTCGCCATAATGGAGGTGGAAGCGCTGATGCTCCACATGCGGGTCCTGGTAAATGTCTTCGATGCGGCCGGTGTTGAACGACGACGAGCGCCGTTTCATGCCGTGGACTTCGTAGCCCTTATCAAGCAGCAGCCGCGAAAGATAGGCGCCATCTTGACCAGTGACCCCGGTTAGCAGGGCGACTTTAGCGCCGGAAGTTTCGGATACCATGTCTCGAAAACACACCCTGTTTTTGCAGATGCGAATGTCTATCTAGGCTTTGCTTTTAAGCAAGGCTAAACCGCATTGTGGCGCGAAAGCGGGACGCCGCAGGGTGGCTGCGAACGCATGGTGACGCACAGAGCGCCGGTTATCGGGCATTTTGCCCAAGCCGGCCGGATCCTCCGCGTGTCATGCGGCGCGGGCCGTGCCGCTCCGGCCGGAGTGCGCCCCTGCGACGATGTGCTGCAGTGCGGCAGGACTAGCTGCCGCGCTTGGGGACGGTGAAGCTGCCGCTGACCCGGCCGCCATCCGTGCCGGCGCCAGAGCTTCCGGTCGCCGAAGACCCGCCCGAACTGCGCCCGTCCACGCTGGACAGGCCGCTGGCAAGATCGATCACAAGGCGCCCGCCGCTCAGGTTGTCGGCTCTGCGGCGCAGCGCGACATTGCCGACCATGGTAATGACCCGCCGGTTGAAATCGTAGATCGCCACGTCGCCGCGCGCGGTTTCGTTGCCGCGGGCGACGGATACGCCGCCACTGGCGTCGATCCGCTGGATCTTGACGTTGCCGTCATCGATGTAGGCAACCGTGGTGCGGCTGGCCCGCATCGCCAGATCGCCCTGTTTGATATCGACATTGCCCGAAAGCACCACGCGCTTCTGCTTGTCCTGCAGTTCGATCCGGTCAGCCGAATAGTTGACCGGCGCATCGCTGTTGAAGCCCGCGATCGACTGGGCATTGGCGATGAAACTGCCGCCGATCAGCGCCGCAAGCGTACCGGCGGCAAGCCCGGCAAGGGTCGAACGGGCGGTCAGCGACCGGAGGGAAGGCGAGCGGGGCGGGCGAACGGTCATGGCGGGGTCTTAGGCGATAGTGCCGGCCGGGTGAACACGCTTTTTCAGGCCTGCCGCGTTGGCGGCGCGATCAGGCCGCCGCGCGGCGCCGAAGCTTCGCGGCGATCAGTGCGTGAAGCGAAAAGCCTTCGGAGTGCAGGCGGTGCAGGCCGAACAGGCTGGCCACCGCGATCACTACGGCGCCCATGACGAGGCCGCGCACCGAGCTGAGTTCGACTGATGGCCCGACCGCCAGGGCAGTGCCCAGCAGCGCTGTCGGAATGAGCGAAAGCCGCAGCGCCGCGTTCACGAGCCCG
>JANLUV010000374.1:0-1780 GCA_031363685.1 Alphaproteobacteria bacterium
GGTCGAAAACACCACCACCAGCAAGACCGCGACCGCCAAGACTTCGCGCGATGGCGGCTTCTCCCTTTCCCCGCCGACCGCCGGGCCGCTGTCGTTCCTGAACCCCAACGCCCTTAAAGCGTCGGGCCAATCGTCGTTCAAGGGTGACGGCAGTGCCGGGCAGACAAGTTCGTTTAGCGGCACGGTGGGGGTCACCCTCACCGAAGTGCGCCCGAACGGCACGGCGCTGGTCAAAGGAGAAAAGCGCTTGCTGCTGAGCCAGGGCCAGGAATGGATCCAGTTCTCGGGCATCGTCCGCCTGTCGGACATCGATGCCCAGAACCAGATCCGCTCGAGCCAGGTGGCCGATGCACGCGTGGAATACGCCGGCAACGGATCGATCCAGCGCGCCAGCCGCGAGGGCTGGCTGAGCCGGTTCTTCAACATGCTCAGTCCGTTTTGATGGTGCCCGTGATGTTGTTCCTAACCTTTGCCGCCGCGCGCCGCCCATACTTCGACAGGCTCAGCATGAGCGGGGTCAGGGTCACGCCAAAACGTCCGTTCAGCCTGAGCTTGTCGAAGGCCGCGCGCTGCCTTGGCCTCATCCTCGCAGTTCTCGCCGCCCCCGCCCACGCCGAGCGGGTCCGCGATCTGGGCGCGTTCCAGGGCGTGCGCAGCAACCAGTTGACCGGCTACGGCGTGGTCGTCGGGCTGGACGGCAGCGGCGACGATAACCTTGAATACCTGACGCAGGCGATGCGCGGCACCGCCGGGCGGCTGGGCGTGCAATTGCCGCCGGGCGTTTCCCCGGGCCTCAAGAACGCGGCGGCGGTACTGATTACCGCCGACCTGCCTGCCTTCGCCAAGCCGGGCCAGCACATCGACGTGACCGTGTCCGCGCTGGGCAAGGCCAAAAGCCTGCGCGGCGGGGCGCTGATCCTGACGCCGCTGTACGGCGCCGACGGCCAGATCTATGCGATGGCGCAGGGCAACCTGGCGGTCGGCGGGCTGGGCATTTCGGGCCGCGATGGGTCGAAGCTGACCGTCAACGTGCCGACCGTCGGCCGTATTCCCGAAGGCGCCAGCGTGGAACGTGCGGTGGCCACCGGGTTCGATAGCGGCGCAGTACTGCGCTGGAACCTCTACACCGCCGATTTCCTCACCGTTTCGCGGGTGCGCGATGCGGTCAACGCGCATTATCCCGGCACCGCCAAGGTCGAGGACGGCGTGACCGTCGCGTTGACCCTGCCCGCCGATCCCAACGTGCGCGGCAGCATCATGGCCGCGATCGAAATGCTGGCCGTCGTGCCCGCCGAAACGCGGGCCAGGGTGATCGTCAACAGCCGCACCGGCACCGTCGTCATCAACAGCGCAGTGCGCCTGTCGCCCGCCGCGATCAGTCACGGCAAGCTGGTGGTGCGGATCGACGAAAAACCGCAAGTCAGCCAGCCTGGCGCGTTCAGCCGGGGCCAGACCGCAGTTACGCCGAACAGCATCATCACCGCAGTCGAGGAAGACCGCAGCCACATCGCGCTGACCAAGGGCGGCGCGTCGCTGGCCAAAGTGGTCGATGCGCTGAACCTGCTGGGCGTCGGCCCGTCCGACCTGGTCGAGATCCTGCAGGCGCTGAAGGAAGCCGGCGCGCTCAAGGCCGAAATGGTGGTGCTATGACCCCGCTTGGCCCCACTCCCGCCGCTGGTTCGGCTGCCGCCCAGCCCACGCCGGAACGCCAGAAGCTGGCCGCTGCTGCGAAGCAGTTCGAGGCGATCTTCGTGCGCCAGATGCTGGCCGCCGCGCGCGC
>JANLUV010000399.1:0-2906 GCA_031363685.1 Alphaproteobacteria bacterium
GTCGCGGCGACGATCTCATCGAACTGGGTGGTGAAGGCCTTGTAGTCAAAGTCGGCCGGCAGGTCGGTCCACGGGCGGTTCGGCCGCACCGGAAGCATGCCCTCCTCGGCTTCCTCGCTGCTTTCGCCGTCGTCCGGGTCATCATCAAGCTCGCGTTCGCCGCCCTCGTCACCTTCATCGTCGCCATCGGTCGGCTCGGCGGCCGTTTCGGCGGGCTGCTGGTCCTCGCCCGCGTCGCTGCCGTCTTCCTTGTCCTCGGTCTGGTCGTCGCCGTCTTGCTCGTCCGGCTCGGTCGCCTCGTGCTCGTCCGGCTGCGCGAGGGTCAGCTCAAGATGCTGAAGCATATCGAGCGCCAGTTTCTGAAACGCCTTCTGGTCATCCAGCGATCCGGCCAGCGCCGCGATGTCGGGCGCGGCCCTGCTCTCGATCCAGCCGCGCAGCAGTTCCACCCCGCCGCGCGCGGTGTCAGGCACCGCCTCTCCGGTCAGCTGTTCGCGCAGGATCAGCGCCAGCGCCGACTGGATCGGCACTTCCTGAGCGGTATGCGCGCGCGAGATCGGGTCGCCGGCCGAACGGACCACTTGCGCGGCCGCCAGATTGCTGCGGATGCCGGCGAAATCGCGCGCGCCCAGTGCCTCGTAGCGGACCTGCTCGATCGCGTCGAAACAGGCCCGCGCCACCGGCTCGGCCGGTATGCTGCGCGCATGCAGCCCCGCGTTGTGATGGCGCAGGCGCAGCGCCATGCTGTCGGCAAAGCCGCGCGCCTCGTCGGCCTGCGCCTTGGGCACCGCGCGGCCCGGCATCGGCACGCGCAGGGTATTGCCGGTCTGCACCGGAGCGTCGGCGGTCCACGTCACCTCAAGCTCGGCGTCACCCGCAATCGCGCGCGACGCGCCGGTCAGCGCGGTCTTGAACCGGTCGAGAGGGGATTCGTCGGCCAAGTTGCGCGGATCAGATGCTCTGGCCGGTCTTCGCCCAGTCGGCGAGGAAGCCTTCGATGCCCTTGTCGGTCAGCACATGCTTGAACAGGCCCTCGATCACCGCGGGCGGCGCGGTCATCACGTCGGCGCCGATCTTCGCGCTTTCCAGGACGTGCATGCCGTGGCGGACCGACGCGACCAGGATTTCGGTGCCAAACGCATAGTTGTCATAGATCAGCCGGATGTCGCGGATCAGGTCCATCCCGTCGAACCCGTTGTCGTCGTGCCGGCCGACGAACGGCGAGATGAAGCTTGCCCCCGCCTTGGCCGCCAGCAGCGCCTGATTGGCGGAAAAGCACAGCGTGACGTTGACCATCGTGCCTTCGCCGGTCAGCGCCTTGCAGGTCTTCAGTCCATCAATCGTCAGCGGCACCTTGATGCACACGTTGTCCGCGATCTTGCGCAGGATTTCCGCCTCGCGCAGCATCCCGGCATGATCAAGCGCAACCACTTCGGCGCTGACCGGGCCATCGACCAGCCCGCAGATTTCCTTGGTCACTTCCAGGAAATCACGGCCAGACTTGGCGATCAGCGAGGGATTGGTGGTCACCCCGTCAAGCAGGCCGGTTGTGGCCAGATCGGCGATTTCGGCGGTGTCGGCAGTGTCGACGAAAAACTTCACGCGGCATCTCCGGGAATTGCGATTCCACTCTGCCTATAGGCACGGTCGGGGACAGGTCCAAGCCCTCCCCTGTCACGTGGCGGCAAATGTGCCCATATACGCGCCTTCATGCAGCGCGCCCGCCTCCTTGTCTTCAATGCCGCCCTCGGCCCGCTCGATTACCGGGTGCCGGATGGCATGGTGGTGGAACCGGGCAGCGTGGTGATCGCCCCGCTCGGTCCCCGCCAGGTGCTCGGCATCGTGTGGGAGCCGGACCGCCTCGGCGGCACCGAAGTGGCCGACGCCAAACTGCGCCCGTTGCTGGAAGTGCTGCCGGTCGCCCCGCTCAAGGCGCCGCTCCGACGGCTGATCGAATGGACCGCCGATTATTATTGCGCCCCGATCGCCGCCGTCGCCCGGATGGCGCTCGGCTCGCTGGCGGCGCTGAAGGGCGGCGGCACCACCACCGAATACCGCCTGACCGGGGTGGAACCCGCCCGCCTCACCCCCCAACGCGCGGTTGCGCTCGATGCGCTCCACGGCGAACAGGCGACGATCCGCGAACTGGCCGAACGCGCCGGCGTGTCCGACGGCGTGCTGCGCGGCATGGTCAACGCCGGGCTGCTCGAACCGGTCACCGTCGATCTGGACCGACCCTTTCCCACGCCACGGGCCGATTTCGCCCAGCCGGTCCTGTCCGAAGATCAGACCGCCGCATCCGAAGTCTTCGCTCAGGCCGTCACCGAAGGTGGGTTTCAGCCGTTCCTGCTTGATGGGGTAACCGGTTCGGGCAAGACCGAATGCTATTTCGAAGGCATGGCGGCAGCGCTCGCGGTGGGCAAACAGGTGCTGGTGCTGCTCCCCGAAATCGCGCTCACCGAAAACTTCCTGCGCCGGTTCGAACACCGCTTCGGCGTCCCCCCGGTGCTGTGGCACTCCTCGTTGAAATCCAGCGAGCGGCGCCGGGCATGGCGCGCGATCGTCAGCGGTGATGCCCAGGTCATCGTCGGCGCGCGTTCAGCGCTGTTCCTGCCTTATGCCCGGCTGGGGCTGGTGGTGGTGGACGAAGCCCACGAGGTCTCGTTCAAGCAGGATGACGGGGTCCGCTACAACGCCCGCGACGTGGCAGTGATCCGCGCCCGGTTCGAAGGCGCGCCGGTGATCCTCGCCAGCGCCACCCCCGCGCTGGAATCGATGCAACTGGCCGAGGCGGGGGTCTACCGCAAGATCGAACTGCCCGCCCGGTTCGGCGGCGCCGAACTGCCCGCAATCGACATTGTCGACTTGCGCACCGAACAGCCCGAACGCGGCCGCTGGCTCGCCCC
>JANLUV010000437.1:0-11312 GCA_031363685.1 Alphaproteobacteria bacterium
CAACATCCTGCTCCAGGTCATCACTCAGCCGACACCCTATGTCGCGCCGGATGACCGGCTGCTGCTCGAGCGGATCGACGACCGGTTCATCAAGGCCCGGCTGCGCTATGGCTACATGGACAAGATCGACGTACCGAGCGATCTGGCCCGCAGCGACGGTCTGCTGGCGGGTCCGGGCGGCACCTCGTTCTTCGTCGGGCGCAGCGCGATCCGCTTTGCCAGCCAGCCGGCCATCCCGCGCTGGATGACCGTGCTGTACATGTTCCTGCATCGCAACGCAGCCGATCCGACCGCCTATTTCGCGATCCCGCCCAATCGCGTGGTCGAACTGGGCGGCCAGATAGAGCTATAAGCCCGGATATGGCTTTAAGCCCGGATATAGCTAAAAGCGGGGCCATGCGGCCGCCTGCCATCCCGTCCGCCGTCACTTCCTATGCCCTTGCCCTGCTCGGCGTAGCCGGCGTGGCGTGGTTGACATCGGCCTGGCTGCCGCTGCTGGGGCTGACATCAGCGGCGCTGCTATACCTGCTGCCGGTGCTTTACGCGGCGGCGCGGGGCGGCGTCGGGCCGGGGCTGGTCGCGGCACTGGTGGCGGCCGGGGCCTACAATTTCCTGTTGTTGCCGCCGCGCTTCAGCTTCCGCGTCCACGGGCTCGAAAATCTGGTCAGCCTGTTCGTGCTGGTCGCGGTGGCGCTGGTGACCAGCCGCCTTGCGATCCGACTGCGGGCGCGCGAGGCCGAAGCGCTCGAACGGGCGCGCATGAGCGAAGAAGCGGCCGTGCTTTCGGCGGCGCTGGCGGGGCATCCGGCCCACTCGGCGCTCCAGCGCGGCATCGACCTGCTGGCCGGGCGCCATGGCGACCTGGTCCTGCTCGCCGATGACGCGCTGTCCGCCGGCTCCGCCGCGTGCTCCTCGCTCGATCTTGCTGCGGCGGCCTGGGCGATCCACAACGGCGACGTCACCGGCCACGGCACCGAAGTGATGTCCGCCGCCGACTGGACGTTCATTCCGCTGGCCCCGAAGAACCGGCTGGACACGCAGGTCGCGGCGCTGGCCCGTCCGGCCAATGGCACCACGCGGCGGCTGGCCGAACTGGAGCATTTGCGGCAACTCGCCTTGCTGCTCGGCCAGTGCCGTGACCGCGACGTGCTGGAATCCGAACGGCGCGAGCGCGAACTGCTGGAACAGAGCGATCGCCTGCGCCGCACCTTCCTCGCCTCGCTGGCGCACGATTTCCGCACCCCGCTGACCGTCATCACCGGGCGTCTGGCCCTGCTGGCGCACGATAGCCCCGATGCCCGCGATGCGCTGGTGGCTGCCCAGCGGCTCGACCGGATGATGGCCGACCTGCTGGGCGCGGCGCGGATCGAGGAAGGCTCGCTGGTGCCCGCGATGGAGAGCGTGGACCTGGTCGATGCGTTCGGCACGGCCTGCGACGGGCTGGCCGTGGCGCGGACCATTCCCGCCGATCTGCCGTTCGTCACCGGCGATCCGGTGCTACTGCACCATATCCTGGCCAACCTGATCGACAACGCGCTGCGCCACGCCGCCAGCCAGGTCACGCTCGGCGCGCATCAGGACGGCGATGCGATCCTGGTCACCGTCAGCGACGATGGCCCAGGCGTACCAGCGGCGGACCGGCAGCGCGTGTTCGAACGGTTTGCGCGGGTCGAGGGCACCGACCGGACCACTGGCAGCGGGCTGGGGCTTGCCATCGTCAAGGGATTTGCCGATGCCATGGGCATGACAATCTCGATCGGTGCGGCCCCTGGCGGCGGGGCCTGTTTCACGCTGGCGATCCCGCTGGTTGAACGGCCGCCAAAATGAGGAAGCGCCGGGCATGAGCCGGATCCTGTGCGTCGATGACGAGCCCGCCATTCTTCGCTTGCTGGCGGTGGTTCTCGCCCACGGCGGGCACGAAGCGGTGCCTGCGGTCACTGCCGCCGAAGCGATGGCGGCGCTGGCGCGCGGCGGGATCAAGGCCGTCCTGCTCGATCTGGGCTTGCCGGACCGCGACGGACTGGAACTGATCGCGGCGATCCGGACCCAGTATACCATCCCGGTGATCGTCGTGTCCGCGCGCGGCGACGTGGCGGAAAAGGTCGCGGCGCTCGATCTCGGGGCGGCCGACTATGTCACCAAGCCGTTCGACGGCGATGAACTGCGCGCCCGCCTGCGCGCTGCGTTGCGGAGCGGCGCCAGCCCCGCTGGTGACAGCGCGCTGCTGGTCCACGGCCCGATCCGCATGATCCCAGACCGGCATCAAGCCGACATTGCCGGGCGCGCGCTGGCCCTCACTCCCAAGGAATATGCGGTGCTGGAGGCACTGGTCGAAGCCGGTGGACGCATCCTCACCCACGCCGCGCTGCTCGAACGCGTGTGGGGCAAGGCTCACCGCGACGATGTCGAATACCTGCGCGTGGCGGTGCGGGCGCTGCGCCTCAAGATCGAGGACGATCCCTCGCAGCCGGTGCTGATCCGCAACGAGCCGGGGATCGGCTATCGGCTGGGCTAAGCGGATGGCACCGTGCCAGCGCACCGCGCGCGGGCCGTAGAGCGAAATCGGCTCGCCCGCGATCTTGTGGCCCGCGATCTTGTGGCGAAGGACCGGGATCGACATGCGCTTCCATATTCGGCAAGATATAGCCAGGTCACCACCCGGCGCTGTGCTTGCGGGGGTGTCCGTCAATTGGTTGTTGCCGCCGCGCAGCAGTAAGGGAAAACATGAACATCAGCGCGCGAAATCAGCTGGGCGGCACAATCAGCAGCATGGTGACCCGCCGGCTCGCTGCTGTTGCCGTTCTGTTCGCCGCGCTGCTGGCGGGGCTTGCCCCGGCTGCGCCTGCACTGGCCGCACCGCGCGCGCCGATGGTACTCGCTGCGGCCAGCCTGCAGGAATCGCTGTCCGCCGTGGCCGATGCCTGGGCCAGGCACGGCCATCCGCGCCCGGTGATCTCGTTCGCGGCATCGTCCGCGCTGGCCCGGCAGGTCGAGGCGGGCGCCCCGGCCGACCTGTTCCTGTCCGCTGACGAGGACTGGATGAATTACCTCGCCCAGCGCAAGCTGCTGCGCGCCGGTTCGCGCCTGCCGCTGCTGACGAATGACATTGTCCTGATCGCGCCGGCAGCCAGCCGGGTGCGCTTGACCGCCGCGCCGCGCTTTGCCCTCGCGCAGGCGCTGGGGGCCGGACGGCTGGCAATGGCCGATCCCGATGCCGTGCCCGCCGGCAAGTATGGCCGCGAGGCGCTGACCCGCCTTGGCGTCTGGCCGCAAGTGCAGGGCAAGGTCGCCCGCGCCGAGAACGTGCGTGCGGCGCTGGCGCTGGTTGCGCGGGGCGAGGCGCCGCTCGGCATCGTCTTTGCCACCGATGCGCGCGCCAGCCCGGCGGTGCGCGTGGTCAGCACCTTCCCCGCGAACAGCCACGCCCCGGTGTCCTACCCGGTGGCTGGCCTCGCCAGCGCAACCAACCCCGAAGGAGAAAGCTTCCGCCGCTTCCTCCTGACGGGCGAGGCCAGGGCGATCTTCCGCAGGTTCGGCTTCGGCACGCGCTAAGGTGTTCGCCCCGCTCACCCCGGCCGAATGGGCGATCGTGTTGCTGTCGCTGAAGGTCAGCGGCGTGGCGATCGTGCTGACGATGCCCGTGGCGTTCGCGCTGGCGTGGGTGCTGGCGCGCTGGTCGTTCCCGGGCAAAGTGCTGGTCGACGCGCTGGTCCACCTGCCGCTGGTGGTCCCGCCGGTGGTGACCGGGTGGCTGCTGCTGCTGGCGTTCGGCACCAACGGGCCAGCCGGGAGGTTTCTGGCCGAAACGCTGGGGCTGACCTTCATGTTCCGCTGGACCGGCGCAGCACTGGCCAGCGCGGTAATGGCGCTGCCGCTGATGGTGCGGGCGATCCGCCTCTCGCTCGAGACGGTCGACCGGCGGCTCGAGGCGGCGGCGCGCACCCTGGGCGCGGGGCCGTGGCGGACGTTCTTTGCCATAACGCTGCCGCTGGCGATGCCCGGCGTATTGGCCGGAGCGGTGCTCGGCTTTGCCCGCTCGATCGGCGAATTTGGCGCGACGATCACATTCGTCTCGAACATCCCCGGCGAAACGCAGACGCTGCCACTGGCGATCTATTCCGCGCTCCAGTTGCCGGGCGGCGATGCAATGGTCGCCCGCCTTGCGGGGATTTCGGTGCTGCTGTCGCTGGCGGCGCTGGTCGCTTCGGAACTGCTGATGCGGCGCAGCGGCGACGGGCGGAATACCCATGTCCTTTGACATCGACGTGACCCTGCGGCGCGGCGCGCACACCATTGCCGCGCGGTTTGGCGCTGATGGCGGGATTACCGCGCTGTTTGGCCCATCGGGTGCCGGCAAGACCTCGGTGCTCGACATGGTGGCCGGGCTGGTGCGGCCCGCCTCCGGCCGGATCGTGGTCGGCGGCGAGGTGCTGTTCGACAGCGCGGCGGCGATCGACCTGGCGCCCGAACGGCGCGGCTGCGGCTATGTGTTCCAGGACCTGCGCCTGTTCCCCCACCGCCGCGTGCGCGACAACCTGCTGTTCGGTTGGCGCCTTGCCCCGCCGACGCGGCGCTGGATGACACTGGACGAAGCAGTCGGCTTCCTCGGCATCGGCCATCTGCTCGACCGGATGCCCGCCAACCTGTCGGGCGGCGAGGCGCAGCGTGTCGCGATCGGCCGCGCGCTGCTGTGCGGCCCCCGGTTCCTGCTGATGGACGAACCGCTGTCCTCGCTCGACCTGCCCCGGCGCGCGGAGATCGTCACCGTGATCGAACGCATCCGTGATGAGCTGAAACTGCCGATCCTCTACGTCAGCCACGATTCGGGCGAAGTCGAACGGCTGGCCGCCGCCGTGGTGCGGCTGGCTGGCTAAGCGGCCCGCTACCGGGTAACGGGCCGCCGATCACAGGCGTTTCACGTCACCCCGCAGGTCGTCGTCCGGCTCGTCTGCCGCCACCCCAGCGGCGATGCCACGCCGGCCAGCGGCGCTGCGCCGATCCAAGCTGGACGGCTCTCGCTTCAGCCGCGCCAAACCCCGCGCGCTCAGGCGGCTTCGCGGCGAAGTATCCGTCACCGGAGAATGCCCGGGGGAAATTTGGAGGCCCGAGCCGGAATCGAACCGGCGTGCACGGATTTGCAGTCCGCTACGTAACCACTCCGCCATCGGGCCCCCGGCGGGAGACGCGCCCTAACAACAGCGGGCCGTGCGCGCAACGGGATTCGCGCCCCGGATCGGCCAGCGGCGGTATCGATCGGCGCCGCTCATGGATCGATGAATGCGCCCGGTCGGCCCTCGCGCTGGCTCGCCACTGCTTCCAGCTGGTTGCGCGACCCGAGCAGGTGTTGCTGCGCGACGCTTTCGGCGACCAGCACGGCATCGAAGCCGGATTCGCCGGCGCGGTTGCTCAGCGCCTTGGCCGCGCGGATCGCAGTCGGGCTGAGCGCCGCGATTTCCTGCGCGATGGCGGTGGCGCGGGCCACCGGATCGGGGTCGGCATGAGTGACAAACCCGAGCCGTGCGGCGTCCTCGCCCGAAAACTGGCGATGGGTATACGTCAGCTCGCGCAGCACGTCGTCGCGCACCAGCCCGCGCCACAGCGCGTAATGGCCCATGTCGGGCACCAGGCCCCACTTCGTTTCCATCACCGCCAGCCGCGCGTCCGGCGCGGCGACGCGGATATCAGCCCCGGCCGCGATCTGCAGCCCACCGCCAAAGCACACGCCGTGGATCGCGGCGATGACCGGACAGGGCAGCTTGCGCCACAACAGCGCTACCTGCTGGAAGCGGTTGGCGTTCCCGTGGGTGCGCCCGGCCAGCGGCGCCTCATCGATGAAGCTGCCGCCGGCCATCGCGGACAGGTCCAGCCCAGCGCAGAACCCGCGCCCTTCGCCCGCCAGAACCACCGCCCGCAGCCCCGGCCACCCGTACAGCGCGTGTCCGGCAGCCAGCACGGCCTCGACCATCGCTCCGTCGATCGCGTTGAGCTTGTCGGCGCGGGCGAGCCGGACTTGCGCCACCCCGTCACCGCCGACCGCGATCGTTACCCGGTCCCCGTCATGCCATGCCTGCCTCATGTTCATACCTCTTCGCTGGCCGCGAACTTTCGCCCGCGCCGGGCAAGAGGTTCCACCATCCGGACATATTCGTCCAGCCCGTCCTGATCGGCCGGCAGCGGGACCGCGCCCGGGGCCATCAGCGCAAGTTCCGGCGGCGCCCGCTCCGCCGGCACCTGACCTGCGGTCAGCACATAGGCGCCGTCCGGCGTGGTGCGGATGATCTGCGCCAGCCCGGCCACTGCCAGCTTTCCCCGCAGGCGGCAGACGTGGACCGCGAGGCTGTTGGTTTCCGGCTTGAAGTGGAGCTGCCACACCTCGCTCAGCAGGGCATCGGCAGCGACCGGTTCACCCGGGGTTTCGGCCAGCCGCCAAAGCAGCGCGAATTCGCGCGGGTGCAGCGCGAGCCGACGTTCGCCGACATGCCCCTCGCGGGTCAGCAGGTCGAGTTGCAGCAACCCGTGCCCGCGCCGCCGGGGCAATGCGCCCAGCGCTGCGGTAACCCGGCGCATCCGCGCCGCCAGTTCGTCCAGCGTGACGTCGCGCGGCAGCACTTCGCCGAAACCCAGCGCAAGGAAATGCGACCGCCTGATCGGATCGTCGATGCCGACCAGGGTCACTGCGGCCCGCGCGGTCCGGGTGCGCAGTCCGGCAGCGACGGTCTGATCGAGCAGCAGCAGCGGGATGGTCCGGCCGGACGTGGCGATGTCCGCCGCGATCAGGTCCCATGCGCAGCGGCGAAGGTCGAATTCCGCCGGAATCGGTCCCGCAGAGAGCCACCCGAACTGCGCCATTACGTTGCTCACGCCCCCTCCGGAAGGCAAGCAACAGGCTCGCGCGCCGCAGTATGAACCGCGACTCGCCCAACCGCCCCCCGGCCCCGACGAAATCCCCGCGTGCAATCGTTAACGCAAGAATTGGCCGGCGCAACCGCGACTTAACGAATTAACCGCGTCTTAGGGATCGTTCTACGATCGTGCTCGGCGGCAGCGCCCGCCCGGGTCAGGCGGCGGTGGTGTTCACGCCCGCGCTGGCGAGGTAGCGCTTGATGTTGCGCGCCGCCTGGCGCAGCCGCTGCTCGTTCTCGACCATGGCGATGCGGACAAAGCCCTCGCCGTCCTCGCCGTAGCCGACCCCCGGGGCAACCGCGACGTCGGCGTGGGTGAGCAACTGCTTCGAAAATTCCAGGCTGCCCATTTCCCTGAGCGCGGGGGGTAGCGGCGCCCACGCGAACATCGAGGCCTTGGGGCTGGGGATGTCCCACCCGGCCCGGCCGAACGCCTCGACCATCACGTCGCGGCGCTTTTGATAGAGCTGGCGGTTGGCCTCGACGATGTCCTGCGGGCCGTTGAGCGCGGCGCAGGCCGCCGCCTGGATCGGCGTGAAGGCGCCGTAATCGAGGTAGGACTTCACGCGGGTCAGCGCGGCGATCAGCCGCTTGTTGCCCACCGCGAACCCGACCCGCCAGCCGGCCATCGAGAACGTCTTCGACATCGAGGTGAATTCCACCGCGATGTCCTTTGCGCCCGGAACCTGCAGGATCGAAACCGTCGGGACGCCGTCATAATAAAGTTCGGAATAGGCCAGGTCCGACAGGATCCAGACCTTGTTTTCCTTCGCCCAGGCGACCAGCCGTTCATAAAAGGCAAGGTCGACCGTCTCGGCGGTCGGGTTTGACGGGTAATTGACGATCAGGATCGACGGGCGCGGGACGGTGAATGCCATCGCCCGTTCGAGCGATTCCCAATAATGCCCGTCCGGGGTGGTCGGCACCGAGCGGATCGTCGCCCCGGCGATGATGAAACCGAAGGTGTGGATCGGATAGCTCGGGTTGGGCGCCAGCACCACATCGCCCGGCGCGGTCATCGCGGTGGCCATGGAGGCGAGGCCTTCCTTCGAGCCGAGGGTCATGACGACTTCGGTCTCGGGATCGAGCTCCACGCCAAAGCGGCGGCCATAGTAATTGGCCTGGGCCTTGCGGATACCGGGGATGCCCTTTGACGCCGAATAGCCGTGGGCCGACGGCTTGTGCGCCACTTCGCACAGCTTTTCGATTACGTGCGCCGGCGGCGGCAGATCGGGGTTGCCCATGCCCAGGTCGATGATGTCCCGCCCCGCAGCGCGTGCTGCGGCCCGCATCGCATTCACTTCGGCGATGACGTAAGGCGGCAGGCGCTTGATGCGGTAGAACTCGTCTTCCATGACCTATAGATAATCCGGTTTGACGCGGCAACGGCGCCGCACCCGTGCCTGTAGGCGCATGTCGTCGCGGGCGCAAATCCCTGCTAGCGGCGTTGTTGGGGGCATCGCTTGCGCGTATTGCCAACCTTGGGCCAACCTTGGGCCAACCTTGCCCGCTGACAATCGCGCCGGGAACGGGCAAGGAGGCATTGGTAAGACGGAGCAACAAACGATGACCGACCAGCCAGGCAAGACCACCGGTGGCCCCGCCCAGGGCCTTGGCGCGCCCGGACCCGGCGCTGCCTTCGCCGAAATGCTGCGGCTGCAGGGTCAGGTTACCGACGCGCTGCTCCGGGGTTTCGGCGGCCTTGCCAGCCCGGCCATGCTGCCAACCGCGGCAGCCGAACTTGCCCCGTGGGCCGACCTTGCCGAGCAGGTGAAGGCGCTGTGGACCCCGCCCCACGCTGCGCCCGGCGAAGCGACAGGCACCGCCGCCGCCGCCGCGGCGTTCGGCGAGTTCCCGGTCGATCCCGCGCGCTGGCAGGAACTGATCGAAGGCTGGTACTGGCACATGCCGCTGGCCGACGCCGAAACGCGCGAACGCCTGCTGCGCGATTCCCAGAAGCTGTGGGAAAGCGTGTTGGGCCAGTACGGGTTGGGGCAATACGGCATCGGCAGCGATGCCGGGACGGACGTTCCCGATCTGCCGCGCCAGGACAAGCGCTTTGCCGATCCGCGCTGGCGCGAGCAACCGGTCTTCGCGGTGATCCACCAGGCCTACCTGCTGTTCGCCGAGCAGGTTGTCGGGCTGGCCGACAGCCTTGCCGGGCTGGACCCGGCCCGCAAGGATCAGGTCCGCTTCATGGTCCGCACCCTGGTCGATGCGCTGAGCCCGGCGAATTTCCCGATGACCAACCCGGTCGTGCTGGAGCGCACGATCGAGACCGGCGGCGAGAATCTCGTTCACGGGATGGAACATCTGCTGGCCGACCTCGCCCGCGGCCAGCTGACCCACAGCGATACCGGCGCGTTCGAACTGGGGCGCAACATCGCGGCAACGCCGGGCAAGGTCGTCCACGAAACCGAACTGTACCAGCTGATCCAGTACACCCCGGTCACCGAGACGGTGCTGGACGTGCCGCTGCTGATCTTCCCGCCGTGGATCAACCGGTTCTACATCCTCGACCTTGGCCCCAAGAACAGCTTCGTGCGCTGGGCGGTGGAACAGGGGATCACCGTGTTCATGGTGTCATGGCGCTCGGCCGACGCTTCGATGGCCGATATCGGCTGGGACGATTACATCCGCGCCCAGCTTGACGCGATCGAGCAGGTCCGCGCGCGGCTGAAGGTACCGTCGGTCCATACCATCGGATATTGCGTCGGCGGAACGACGCTGGCCGCGACGCTGGCGGTGCTGGCCCGGCGCGGCCAGCAGGACAGCGTGAAAAGCGTGACCTTCTTCACCGCGCAAGTCGATTTTGAGCTGGCTGGGGAACTCAAGAGCTTCATCGATGACAGCCAGCTCAAAATGATCGAGGGCCTGGCGCAGGACGGTTATCTCGATGGCCGCTACATGGCGCTGACCTTCAACCTGCTGCGCGGATCGGACCTGATCTGGAGCACGGTGATCCGCAACTACCTGCTGGGCGAAGATTACCGCGCGTTCGACCTGCTCCACTGGAACGGCGATACCACCAACCTGCCGTGCAAGTGGCACCAAACCTATCTTAAGGACCTCTACCGCGACAATCTGCTGGTGGTGCCCGACGCGTTGAGCGGCGACGGGACGCCGATCGATCTGGCGCGGATCACGGTGCCCGCCTTTATCCAGGCCGGGCGCGACGATCATATCGCCCCAGCGCAAAGCGTATGGCGGATCACGCGCCACTGGCGCGGGCCGTGGACCTTCCTGCTCGCGGGTTCGGGCCATATCGCCGGGGTGGTCAATCCGCCGGCGGCGCACAAGTACCGCTACTGGACCAACGCCGCGCCGGTCGCCACGCTGGAGGACTTCGTCGCCGGTGCCGAGGAGCATCCCGGCTCGTGGTGGTTCCACTGGCTGGAATGGCTGCGCGCGCAGGATGCCGCGCTGGTTCCCGCCAAGGGCAAGCGCAAGCCGGGCGGGCGCGGCGACAAGGCGATCGAGGACGCGCCGGGCCGCTATGTGAAGACCCGCTGACCGGTTTCAGCCTTGCTCCGGTTCCGACGTATTACATTTTTGCTGCGCCGCACAATATTTATTGACACCGCCTTCCGATCCGCTATTTGTGCGCTGCAACATAGGCCCTGCGGGTGATTCACGCATGGTCCTGCGGAAGGAACGTATCTCCATGGCCGATGAAGCCGAAACACCCATCGAAACCGCGCCCGAGGCGCCGGCGACGGTAGCTGTCCTGGTCGAACCCGCTGCGCTTGATGTCGTTCCGGCTGTCGAGGTCGCGGCGGAAACGCCCGCGCCCAAGGCAAACCGCGGGCGCAAGCCCCATGTTCCGGCGGCGGAAGCAATTGCGCCGGTGGAAACTGCTCCGGTGGTAACTGCATTGGAAGCAGCCGCTCCGGTTACAGCGCCGGTTACAGCGGTTGCACCCGTCGTGGCCCTTCCGGCCAAGGCGGCGCTGCGGGCTCCCAAGGCTCCGGCACAGCGGGTTCCGGTCAAGTCGGTTCCGATCAACACCGGTCCGACCGGCCCGGTGGCTTACCGGTTCGCGGTCAAGCCGCCGCGCAAGATTGCGGTTGCAAAGGCTCCGGCCCCCGCCGCGCCCGCGAAGACTAATACGGTAACGACACCCACTAACAACATCGTGGGTCTTCCCACGCTTTCGCAGTTGAAGGAAAAACTCATGGCCCAGATCATTCCGACCGATATCACCGCTTCGATCCAGACCGCGTTCTCCGACATGCAGGAGAAGGCCAAGACGACTTATGAAACGAGCACCGTCGCACTCGGCGAAGCCAACGATTTTGCCAAGGGCAACGTCGAAGCCCTCGTCGAATCGAGCAAGCTGCTCGCTGCGGGCCTGCAGGAACTCGGCAGCACCGTCGTCGCCGAAAGCAAGTCGGCGTTCGAGACGATCAC
>JANLUV010000441.1:0-3309 GCA_031363685.1 Alphaproteobacteria bacterium
CTTTCGCCCTTGATCGCGAACACCGGAATGCCCAGCGCGGCAATGGCGGCGGCGGCGTGATCCTGCGTGGAAAAGATGTTGCAGGTGGCCCAGCGCACTTCGGCGCCAAGCGCCACAAGAGTCTCGATCAGCACCGCGGTCTGGATCGTCATGTGCAGCGAACCGGTGATCCGCGCGCCCTTGAGCGGCTGCGACGGGCCGAATTCTTGGCGCAGGGCCATCAGGCCGGGCATTTCGATTTCGGCAATCGCGATTTCCGCGCGGCCGAAATCGGCCAGGCCGAGGTCAGCGATCACATAGTCCTTGGCGGCGTCCAGTACGGCAGACACGGCATTCTCCTGCAAGCGGTGTGGGTGAGTGCCGCAGACAACGGGCGGCACCGCAATGGCACCGCCCTTAGCCGTTTTCCCGGGGAATATAAAGAAGTCTTTATATCCCGAACTGGAGGTGCCGGTCAGCGCCCGGCGTTATCGCCCAGCCAGCGCCAGATGACTGCGCGGATCAGCGGAAAGCAACTGGTTGGCGGCCTCGACCAGCACCGCGCGCCCGCGCATCCGGGCCAGCGTCTGTGCCACCGCCTTCAGTTGGGCGCAGTTCAGGGTCGGATGACCCTGGCCATAGCGATTGGCCATCGACGTGCTCATCCGATCCAGCGCGCGCGAGGCGCCGGCGGCGCCATAACGGCCCGCCAGTCCCTGGCGCAGTACGGACGCCGCGGCATTCAGATCGGCCAGATGCGTGGCCTCGAATTGCTGGAAATCGCGCTGGAAATTGTCCGCCGTGGTGCGGCAGCGCAGGCTCGTCACCATCAGCATGATATCCAGCCGTCGCAGTTTTTCAGCATCGCCGTTCGGATCGGCGCGCGCCGGCATTGCAAAAAGTAATCCCGCCGCAGCCAAGCCCGCAGCCACTCGTCCCGTCCTGGTCATGATCGTGTTCTCCGGTCGTGGTCCCACCCACATGACCGACAGTGCCCGATCAGATTTACCCGATCTTCAAGAAGTGCTGTAAAGCGAACTTAACCATGAATTGCCCCGTGTGGCCGATCCCGGCAGGCCGATTGCAGCAGATCTCCAGTTGCGATTCGCTCACAAGCCGCCATATGGCAGGGCTTGTGTTTTGTGCCGATCAAGGAAGGATCGAACGATGACGATTGCAGTAGGCGACAAGCTCCCCGACGTGAAGCTGACCAAGCCCACGGCCGACGGCCTTGAGCCGGTCCAGACGGCCGAATACTTCGCGGGCAAGAAGGTTGCCCTGTTCTCGGTGCCGGGCGCGTTCACGCCGACCTGTTCGGCCAAGCACCTGCCGGGCTTCGTCGAGAAGGCGGCCGAGCTGAAGGCCAAGGGCGTGGACGAGATCGTCTGCACCGCAGTCAACGATCCGTTCGTGATGAAGGCCTGGGGCGCGGCCAGCGGTTCGGCCGACGTGACCATGCTGGCCGACGGCAACGCCGAGTTCGCCACGGCGCTGGGCCTGACCATGGACGGTTCGGGCTATGGCCTGGGCACGCGCGGGCAGCGGTTCTCGATCATCGTCAACGATGGCACGGTGGAACAGCTTAACGTCGAAGGCCCGGGCGAGTTCAAGGTCAGCACGGCTGAGTACATGCTCGAGCAGCTGTGAAGTTACGCTGATAAATGCCGCAGGGGCGCCGCTGTTCATGGCGGGTGCCTCTGCGGCGCAGGTCAGCTCGGAACCACCACGCGCAGCGCGCCCGGAGCGGCGCGGAAGGCCAGCGGCGCCTGCAGCACGTGCAGTTCGCCATCGAGCGCGATTTCGATCATGCGATGGGGCGAGCGCAGCGTCAGCGCCGGGTATTCGCCCAGCGCCTCGAAATCAGCCTTCTGGTCGGCCTTGCCGAGCAGCACCCGCACCGCAAACCACACCAGCGCGCTGCGGCTGCGCCGGGCCACCGCATAGACCGACAGCGTGCCATCCCGCAGCGACGCCCGCGCGCCCAGCGCGCCCGCATCGAGCGAATAGCGGTTGTTGCCGACCAGCATGAGCGGCGTGACCAGCGCAGCCGGGCCTTTGCCCACATCGATCTGCACGTGGCGATTGCGCAGCCGGCCAAGCGCATGCGCACCCGCCGGGACAGCTGCCAGCCATTTTGGCCAGCCGAGCCGGCGGCGAACATCATCGCGCGCCCGCACCATGTCAGGATACAGCCCGAGCGAGGCGTTGTTGATGAAGCAGCGCCCGTTCACTTCGCCCAGATCGATCGGCGTGGCCCGGCCCTGCGCGGCCAGCGCGGCGGCAGCGCCAAGATCGGCCGGGATCTGCAAGTCGCGGCTGAAATGGTTGAGCGTACCGAGCGGCAGCAGGGCCAGTTCGGTGTCGCTGCCGCGCAAGGCCTGTGCCGCGCAAGCGACGGTGCCATCCCCGCCAGCCACCACGATCCGCCGGTTGACGCGGGCGGCGCCGGCCACCGCCCCGGCCATGTCCCGGCCCGGCAGCAGTTTAACCCGGGCGGCGACCCCGGCTGCGTGGAAGGCAGCGGCAATCCTTTCCGACAACGCATCGCCCGCCGCTGCCGCCGCGCCGCCTTCGCGGTTGACGAGGACGGTCAGCCGCCGGAGCGAACCGGATTTTTCCTCAGCGGCGCTGGCAACGCTCATCGGGAGGGGTTCGGCCTGAACTGGTCGGCCGGCTGAAGCGGGAGTTTACCGCCGATGCGCATATCCAGGTGTGACCATCCCGAAACGGCCGCGCGGTCTGGCAGCCAGTTCCAAGTTAAACCGGCAATGCCGATCCGGGTTCCTTCACCAGCCGCCGTCGCGCTGGGGTAATGCTGGAACCGCCGGCCGAGGTAGCGCCCCCCGTTGACGCTGGCGCCCCGCTTACCCCGGGTCGGCACGGTCCATCAGGTCCATGAAATCGCGGGCGGCGTTGCGGTCGGACTCGTCCTTGAAGGCGACGTCGAGCGCGGGGGCGGCCCCGAACATGTGCATCACGGTCCACAGTGCGAACCGGTGTCCGCGATCCTGCTCCATGCCGAAATCGACCGCCATCCGCTCCACCCCGGCGGTCATCGCGGCGGTGGTCAGCGTGGCGAGGTCGGCGCTGCCGAAATAGCGGCGCAGCTGATCGTCGAAATCCATCGGTGCTCCTGCCCACCGTGCGGGGCTATCATGCCTGGCGCTAGCGCAGGTGCGGCGGCGCAACCAGCGGGATTCCCGAATTCGCAATAGAGCGCTGCGACAGTCGGTGGCTTGCCGTCCGGCCGGGCTGGTGTAATGGGCTCGCCCCACTTCCCTCTTTCCCGCGATGCGTTCGCCAATGCTGGAGCGTTCCATTTCAACCGCG
>JANLUV010000431.1:0-2477 GCA_031363685.1 Alphaproteobacteria bacterium
GCCACGGCAGCACAATCAGCAGCACCAGCACCAGCATGAACCCGAACTTCCGCATCCGGCCATACAGGTCCGCGAGTCGCTCCGGCAGCAGCCCCTCGGCGATGTGCGAGCCGTCGAACGGCGGGATCGGCAACAGATTGAACAGCGCGAGGAAGATGTTGATCAGCAGGAAGTTGTAAAGATTGAGCGCGATGAACCCCGCCACCGGTGCCGGCGCGGTGGCCCCGGCATAGACCCGCGCGAGCAGCCCCAGCAGCACCGCGCCGATCAGCGCCAGCACCAGATTGGACGCCGGTCCGGCGGCCGCAACCAGCATCATGTCGCGCCGGGGATTGCGCAGGCGCGCCGCGATCACCGGCACCGGCTTGGCCCAGCCGAACACCGGCGCCGTGGCCAACGCCAGGATGCCGGGCAGCACGATCGTCCCGATCGGATCAACATGCCGCAGCGGGTTAAGGCTCAGCCGCCCGCGTTCGCGCGCGGTCGGATCGCCCAGCAAGCTCGCGACATAACCGTGCGCGACTTCGTGAAAGACGATCGCGATAACCAGCGGCACGATCAGCGCAGCCGCCCGGTAGATTGTGTCGGTCATGCAAATTTTCCCCGGGTGATCGTCCGTTGCTGCGTGACTGATCTGCTTGCGTTCATATTAGTACTGTAAAGGCGGAGCGTGACCGCCTGCGGCACGCCATAGGGAGTCGGTCGGGAAACGCCAATCACGTCGCCGGATTATTGTGCGGCAGAATTGTCAGGACCTTGAAAGGGAAGCAACCCGGGTGCCCAGAGCCGTGTTATCGCTGTTGCCGCTGCTGGCGCTGGCCGCCGCACCGCCGACCTATCACTACCGGATCGACGCTCCACACAGCGAGGTTGCCGCGCGGGTCGGGTTGTTCGGGATTGCCAGCAAAACGGCCCGCTTCCCCGCGATGACCGGCAGTATCGCGCTGTCACCGGACCGGCTCGACACAATCGACCTCGACGTGGAACTGGACGCGCGGCACCTCACCGCCGGGGACAGCGTGACGCTGGCCCGCCTGAAAGGCCCGAACTTCTTCGACGTCGCGCGCTATCCGATGGTGCGCTTTACCGGGCGCCGGATGACAATGACCGGGCCAGTCACCGCCACGGTCGACGGCGCGATCACTGCGCGGGGCGTGACCCGGCCGATCGTGCTGGCGGTAAGCTTTGCCCAGCCACCGGCCCGGGCGACCGGCCGCGATCCGCTTGCACTGACGGCCCGCGCCACCATCGATCGCCGGGATTTCGGGATGACCGCCTATCGGATGGTCGTCGGCCGCAAGGTGACGATCACGATCAACGCGCGGATGGTGCCGGTTTAGGCTTCGTCCCCACCGGCTTCATCCGCGCCGGACAAGTCGCGGGCGACGCGGGGATCGGCCAGCAGGGCATCAATGCGGCCGGCTTCGTCAAAGCTTTCATCCGCGACGAAGCGGACTTTCGCGGCGTACTTGAGCTTGATCCGGCCAGCCACTTCCTTCTGGAAATAGGCGGTGTGCGTGCGCAGCGCTTTCAGTACTTCGGGTTCGTCCGCGCCGAGCAGCGGCTTGATGAACACGGTGGCGTGGCGCAAGTCCGGGCTCATCCGCACTTCGGTGATCGAAACGGTGCGCGCGGACAGCAATTCGTCGCGGACTTCCTGCCGGGTCAGCAGTTCGGAGATGATGTGGCGCACCTGTTCGCCCACCTTGAGCAGGCGGACGGAGCGGGTTTCGGGGGTTGCTTGGGCGCGGGCCATGAGTTCTATTTCTCATCCAGTTTGGCGAGGATCCGGGCGAGCGAGCGCAGGTTGCGCGCGGTGCCGCGGCGGTCCAGCCGGCGTTCGATGAAGGCGCCGGTCAGCCGGCTGGTCCCGACCCCTTCGACGTAATCGATATAAAGCGCCCGGTCGCCCAGGGCGAGCTTCTCCGGCCCGCGGCCTTCGTAATCGGCGACCAGCACCCGGAACTGCGCCGGATCGGCATCGGCATCGAGGAACATGGTGTGGACGAAGTTGGCCTCGCCGGTAGCGGCGAAGGGGTTGTCCGCAATCGCCGCGGCCACCTCGTCGCGGCTGCGCACGGCAGCGATGGAGCGCATGGCGAAGCGGTGCCGCAGCAGGAATTCGAGCTTTTCCTCCAGCCCCCGCGTCGGCCGCTCCTCATGGTCGAACAGCACGTTCCCGCTGGCGACCACGGTTCCGACATTGACGAAGTCCTCGCTCGCCAGCGCCGCGCGCAGCTCCGCCATCGACAGGCGGTTCCCGCCGACGTTGATGCTGCCGAGAAAGGCGACGTAGCGGGGCATCAAGCGTAAAACGCGATACGATACCATAGGTAGGCAATCGGAGTGGCAATCATGATTGCCACTCCGAAAATCCCAACGAGCCTTGATTTCTTGTCAGGCTCATAGGCCATTCAATTCGCCCGTCCTTAAAGCGTCCGTTCGCGCATCTCGACTTCGAAGGTTTCGAGCATGTC
>JANLUV010000518.1:0-1621 GCA_031363685.1 Alphaproteobacteria bacterium
GCGGCTCTTGCTGGGCCGGCGCGGCAATTGCGATAAGCGCTGCCGCGCGCTGCGCATAGTCCTTGAAGCGCAAGTCGGCCGCGCCGTATTCGGTCGCGATGATATCGACATCGAAGCGCGAGAGCGAGACGGGTCCGTGCCCGGCGCCGGGTGCGACGATCCGGGTCTTGCCGCCCGCTTCGGCCGGCAGCGCGATGATCCGCAGGCCGCCCGGGCTGCGCCGTGCGCCGCGCGCATAATCGCCCGCGCCGCCGGGACCGGACTGGAACCCGCGCGACGATGCTTCGGCAAAGACCTGGCCGAACAGATCGACCTCCATCGCCGAATTGAGCGTGACGAGTTTGTCGATCCCCGCCAGCGTGGCCGGATCGTGCGTGACGGTCATCGGGCGGAACTGGAAGTGTTCGTGGTCCAGCCCGGCGTAAAGCTCGGGGCTGCCGATCGCCACGCCGCACAGCGCCGAACGGCCCGGCGCCATCGCGCCCGAGCGGGCCAGCGCCAGCACGCCATCGCCGATCAGGCCGGAATGGACGCGCAGGTGCTTGTGGCTGCCCAGCGCCAGCATGATCGCGTCGGGGATCTTGCCCAGCCCGGTCTGCAAGGTGGCCCCGTCCGGCACGAACGGGGCAACATGCGCGGCAATCGCCAGCGCGCCTTGATCCGGCGCCCCGCCGGGCAGACCGCGCAGCGGCTGTTCGCCCTCGAACCAGCCGGTCAGCTCGGCAAAGGGGATACCCTGATCACCGGGCGTGCGCGGCATCAGCGGGTTGATATGCGCGATGCGGTGCGGAATGTCGCGCCACAGCGCGGCGATGAACGAAACTTCGGCGCCGAAGCTGCAATTGCCGTGCTCGTCCGGCGGGCTGCACATGAACAGCGCGGTCGTGGGCTGTTCGCGCCGGTAGAACCGCAGGATATCCTCGTAGCACAGCGGCAGGAACCGCGCGCGCTCGGGCTGGCGTTTCAGTTCGGGCGTCAGGAAAAACGTGGTGACCCGCGAAGATGGCCCGGCAGCCCAGGTTGCCTTGTTCAGCCCGGGCACGAACACCCCGGAGAAATCCATCGCCCCAAGCGCTTCGCCCGCAGCCGCCACTTCGGCGATCAGCAGGTCGGATTCGGCCGGGCTTGACGAGACCAGCGCCGGTCCTCCCGCCGGGAGGACCGCAGCCAGATCGCCGCTATGCAACTGCACCGGGGCCATGGTATTCCTTCGTTGCTTACTTCACGTACTTGTGGAAGTCCGGCGCCCGGCGCTCGGTAAAGGCGTTGACGCCTTCCTTCGATTCGTCGGTGTCATAGAACAGCTTGACCGCGTTCAGCGACAGCATCGAGATGCCGCGGATATTCTCGCTGTCGGCGTTGAACGAACGCTTGGCGAGGGCAAGGGCGGTCGGCGAACGCTGGCCGAGAATCTCGGTCCACTCGTTGACGGCGTTGTCCAGTTCGGCGGCCGGGACGACCTTGTTGACCAGGCCCATGTCATAGGCTTCCTGCGCGGTGTATTGCATGTTGAGGAACCACATCTCGCGCGCCCGCTTGTCGCCGACGTGGCGAGCGAGGAGGGCGGTGCCCCAGCCGGCATCGACCGAACCGACCTTCGGGCCGACCTGGCCGAACTTGG
>JANLUV010000528.1:0-18444 GCA_031363685.1 Alphaproteobacteria bacterium
GTTAATGCAATAGCGCTTGCCGGTCGGCGGCGGCCCATCGTCGAACACGTGGCCGAGATGCCCGCCGCAGCGCGTGCAGAGCACTTCGGTGCGGGCGGCACCGACAGTCCAATCAGTCGCCGTCGTAATGCCGCGTGGAATCGGCCGCCAGAAACTGGGCCAGCCTGTCCCGCTTTCGTATTTGGTGGCCGAGGAGAACAGCGGATTGCGATCCGCAGCGCAAACGAACGTGCCCCGGCGATGTTCCTTCAGCAGCGCCGAGGTCCCGGGATATTCGGTCCCTTGCTCGCGCAGGATGTGGAACTGCGCCGGGGTCAGCCGCTTGCGCCATTCCGCCGCGGTGAACTGCACCGGATAGGTTTTGGCCGCAGCATCGCCAGCCCCACATGCCGCCAGCACCGGCACCGCGATGCCAGCACCGAGCCAGCCGATCAACCGGCGGCGGGAGAGATAAGCAGACGCACGAATAATCATGATCGGACATATAGGCATAGCACGGCCCGGCGCCGATAGTACTTTCGGTCAGGCGGGCTTCAGCCGCGCCAGAAACCCTTTGCCACGGTTGCCCGGGCGCACACCGGCCGGCCCGGATTTCATCACCCGCCGCCGGAACAATTGCGCGCCGCCGCGCACGAACAGCGCAACCCACACCGCCTGCCAGCCCAGCGCCAGCGCGTGCTGAGTCAGGTCAGCGCCCTGCGCGGCGCGGGCCAGCATCGCAAACGGCGAACTGAACGGGATCAAGACCGCCGCCCACTCTGTCAGGCTGCCCGGGATCGCCACGGCATAGCTGGCAAAGAAGAACACCAGCAGTTGCAGCATCGTCACCGGCATCGACAGGGTCTGCACTTCGCGCACGGTCGCGGCCATCGAGCCGATCGTCAGGAACAGCGAGCCGAGCAGCAGGTAAGCCATCGCGAAATAGGCCACCCCCAGCGCGATGAACACCGGCCACCCCACGGCGGGGGCCGCCAGTTCGGCAAGCGAATGACTGGCCACCAGCAGCACGCCGCCGATCGTCATGCCCCATACTGCGATGCCGACGAACGACACCGCCAGCATCGCGAACAGCTTGCCCAGGAACACCGCGTCCATCGGAATGGCCGCCGCGAGAACCTCGATGATCTTGTTGGCCTTTTCCTCGACCAGGTTGGACAGCACCATGCCCGCCAGCAACATCGTCAGCAGAAACAGCAGGGTCTGTCCGGCCTGTGCGGTGCGCATCTGGCCGAACCGTTCGTTGGCGTTGGAAGTCACCGTGGGGTTCAGTTTCACCGGTGGAAAAACGTCCGGGCCATCGCCCAGCGCCTGTGCCGCCAACAACCCGACCGGCCCGTCCCACCCGCCCAGCTGGCCTTGCGGCCCGGTGATCTCGGGCGCGGCCAAAGTGCCGGTCAGCACAGCCGACACGTTCTGCTGCCGGTCGCGCAAAGCGCTGGCCGCGTCGAACCGCTCGCCCGGCTGCAACCGCGCCAACACCACCATGTCGGGCGCGGAATTACCCAACTGCGGGCCGATCACCTGCCCCGCGCGGAGCAGCGCATCGACGTCCGCGCCCGGCATCGCCACGCCCAGCACCGGGTTCGCGGCGCTTTGTTCCACTTGTCGCCCGACGCCGCTGGCCATCGTCCCGACCAGCAGCGGGAACAGCGGCCCGATCAGAAAGAACAGGAAGCTGCGGCTGAACAGGATCGCGGCAAAATCGCGCCGCGCCACCACCAGCGCGGCGGAAAAAGTGGAAAGCCGTCCGCTCATCGCCGCTGTTCCGCTTCGGGGTTTTCTTCCAGCGCGCGGGCCGCGGCCTCGCCGGCGATCGCCACGAACGCATCGTGCAGCCCGGCCCGCTCGATCGACAGCGACAGGATGCCCGCCTCGCCTTCGATCAGCGCGCGCAGCAGCGGCTCGATCCCGCTGGCGGGCAAGGGAAAATAGAAAAAGCCGCTGCCGTCCTGCTTGCGATCGGCCCGCGCATCGGCGGGCAGCGCCCCGCGCCACGGCCCTTCAGCCGTGCGGGTTTCGAGCCGTACTTGCGGACGGATCCGGTCGCGCGCCACGTCGACCGGCCCGGCAAACGGCACCCGGCCGCCAGCGATGATCGCGACCTGATCGCACAGCCGTTCCGCATGGGCGATCACGTGAGTTGAAAAGATCACCGTGGTCCCGCGTTCGGCCAGCGCGCGCATCATCTTTTCCAGCTTGCCTTGGTTCAGCGCGTCCAGCCCCGCAAACGGCTCGTCGAAGATGACCAGGCGCGGTTCGTGAACCAGCGTCGACAAGATCTGGACCTGCTGGGCCATGCCCTTGGACAGCTGACGGATCTGGCGTTCGGCGGCATAGCCCAGGCCATGCTCCTCGAGCAGCTCGCGCCCGCGCTTGCGCCCTTGCGCCAGCGGCAACCCGCGCAATGCCCCGACGAAGGCAATCGCCTCATACGCTTTCATCGCCGGATAAAGCCCGCGCTCCTCGGGCAAATAGCCGATCAGGTGCGAGACATCGTGGGGCCGCTCCGCGCCCAGAATCCGCCGGAAACCCGCATCGGGATCGATGATGCCCAGCAGCATCCGCAGCGTGGTGGTCTTGCCCGCGCCGTTCGGCCCGAGCACGCCGTAGATCGACCCTTGGGGCACCGACAGGTCCACCCCGTCGACCGCGGTAAACCCGTCGAACCGTTTCACCAGCCCGCGCGCCTCGATCGCCCAAGCCTTGCTGCCAGGCGCGCGATCAGGCACGCCGGTTGCATCCGAAGCGGCCGCGTTGCCTGCCGCGTGCCATTGTCCTAGTTCCATCTTCATGGGTGTGAACTGCTATCCCCCGTTGGTGAAGAGGAGCATATCCACCCTTGGTTAACGCTTCGACCCGGATTGGGGACGAACCGTCGTTTGCCGAAGCGCTCAAGGCACAGGCCCGGGCGCTTGGCTTCGCCGCCTGCGGCATCGCGCCCGCCGCCGAAGACGCCCGCGCCGCCGCCCGGCTGGGCGAATGGCTCGACGCCGGAATGCATGGCGACATGGGCTGGATGGCCGATCGCGTGCACCACCGCCGGGGGCCGCAGGCGCTGTGGCCACAGGCGCGCAGCGTGATCGCGCTCGGCATGTCCTATGCCCCCGCCGCCGATCCGCTGGCACTGGCCGATCACCCGGACCGCGCCCGCATTTCGGTTTACGCGCAAGGCGCCGATTACCACGATACCGTGAAAAAGGCGCTGAAGGCGCTGGCCCGCTGGCTGGTGGCGGAAGCCGCGCAGCGCGGTCTGGGCGAAGCGGGGGTGAAGGTCTTCGTCGATACCGCCCCGGTGATGGAAAAGCCGCTGGGGCAGGCCGCCGGGCTCGGCTGGCAGGGCAAGCACACCAACCTCGTCAGCCGCACGCACGGCTCGTGGCTGTTCCTTGGTGCGATCTACACCACGCTCGACCTGCCGCCCGACACTGCGGCCACGGACAGTTGCGGTTCCTGCACCGCCTGCCAGCACGCCTGCCCGACCGACGCGTTCCCGGCGCCGTATCGGCTTGATGCGCGCCGCTGCATTTCCTACCTCACGATCGAGCACAAGGGCCCGGTTCCCCCCGAGTTCCGCGTGGCGCTGGGCAACCGGATCTATGGCTGCGACGATTGCCTGGCGGTCTGCCCGTGGAACAAGTTCGCCGATGCGGCGCATACCCTGCGCGCGTTCCACCCCCGCGCCGAACTGACCGCGCCGCGCCTGGCCGAACTGCTGGCGCTCGACGATGCGGGCTTCCGCAAGCTGTTCTCCGGCTCACCGATCAAGCGGATCGGCCGCGACCGGTTCGTGCGCAACTGCCTTTATGCGGCGGGCAACAGCGCCGACCGGGCGCTGATCCCGCCGGTGCTGGCGCTGGCGGACGATCCCGATCCGGCTGTGGCCGACGCGGCGCGGTGGGCGCAGGGACAATTGCAGCAGGGGCGGTGAAGCAGGCCGACGATCCTCAATGCACCGGCGGATCGAATTCCGGCACGGCATTGACCGGCGCGACCGGTTCGCCCGGCTGGCGCGGCGGCAGGGCGGTTTCGGGCACCGCGCTGACCTGCATGTCAGCGCTCGGCACCTGCTCCAGATTGCGGACCTTCACCGTTACTTCGCGCCCGGCGATGGTCAGTTCGTTGAAGCTGGCCGGGGTTGAGCGGATGCGTTTCGACAGCGTCCCGGCCCCGATCATGCGCAGCGGCCCATGCGGCGTTTCGCCGATCAGGTCGAACGGATCATGGACATGCCCGGTCAGCACAGCCAGCGGGCGGCGCTTCGCCAGTTCCGCCATTGCATGATCGCCGTTGATTGTCAGCGTCCGGCCGTCCGGCGCCTTTTCCGGCAGCGGATGGTGCGCGGTGACCAGCACGCGGGCGTTTGCCGGCAGCGCATCGATCGCTGCCAGCGTCGCCGCCAGCGCGCGGCCGGTGACCCAGCCGTCAACCCACGGAAAGCGCCACTGCGCCCGGGTGACCGTCTGCAGCGGGATGACGTGCAGATCGCCCAGATCAAGCTCGCGTTCGAGCAGGGCCTCGATCGCGCGAAAGCGGCGATACGGCGCCACCATCCGCTCGATCATGTTGAAATACGGCATGTCGTGGTTGCCCGGTTCGACCGTGACCGGTGCGGCAAGGCCCGAAATCCACGCACAGGCGGCGGCGAATTCGGGGTGCCGCGCCCGCATCGTCAGGTCGCCGGTTACCGCCACGGCGGCAGGCCGCTCGGTCACGATCGCTTGCCGCACCCATTCCAGCGCGCGGCTGTCCTCCAGCCCGAAGTGGAGGTCGCTGATGTGGAACAGGGTAACCGGCGTGTCCATCACCGCATACCAAGCAGATCAGGCGCGGGCGGGGCAAGCGAAAAGAGCAGAACCACGCCGGTTGCAATCCCGTCCGGCGGCGGCGGTTGCCCGCTCACACCCGGCCCGACAGGATCAGCCAGGCCGAAAATCCGTTGATCAGGCTGTAGGCCAGATACCCCAGCGCCCACCAGACGGCCCCGCTGGCGACCAGCAGCATCGTGCCGACCAGCAGCATGAACTCCGCCATCAGGCTCAATCGGCCGCCGAGCGAACGGAACAGCCAGCCGATCTGCAGCAGGATCGGGTGCCCGCTTTCGAGCACCGCCCGGTGCACCGCGAAATTGGCGATGCCCAGCAAGAAGACAAACAAAAGCGCCATCGAGTCGCGGCTGAGTGTACGCGCTGGCCCCGGCAAAGCCACCGCCGTGTTGGGTCCTGCGCTTTGGCCCTGCCCTGCGGCCGAGGCGAGGACGATCCGGGCGGGAACCCGCAGCGTGGGCGGGTAAAGTCCGGTCATGGCCAAGGCGTTACGCAGAGCGCGGGCGCCAGGGGCAGGGCCAGACGGTTTGTCGGATCGATGCGGGTGTTGGTCGAAGATCAGGCCAGCCAGATCTTGTCCGCAATGCTCTTGAACTGCGCGATACCCATCGAGTTGCGCTGGTTACGTGCTTTGCTGCCGGGTGCGGCCAGCCGGGCCGCGACGTCTGCCTCAGATGCCAGCCAGATTTCCAGCGGCATGAACGTCGTCCGGTCAAGCAGCACCAGAACGACGTCATCGGCAAGGTCACCGACCTTGATGGCGGGGCATCGCCCGCGATAACGATCAGCCGGATCAACCGCGCGGCCCTTGATCTGCACACGCCACTTGGGACAGGCGGCCTTGTTCCAGGCATCGAACCCGGCAGTTCGCGCCGGGCATAATTCCAGGCCGAGGAGTTCCGCTGCCGCCAGTTCGGCAACTTCGCCAGTGACGCCCAGTGGCTTCCCCGTCAGCGCATAATAGCGCGCCGCCAAGGCCCCGATGTCATGCAACAGGGCTGCAGCCAAAGCATCCCCGATCACGGTCACGCCTTGGTGAGCAGACCTTCGTCCGCGATCTTCTTTTTCCACACCAGCGGGGCCAATGTGTGGACATTCTGGCCGGCGGAATCGACCGCCACGGTCACCGGCATGTCTTCCACCGTGAACTCGTAGATCGCTTCCATGCCCAGATCCTCGAAGCCGACCACCCTCGACGCCTTGATCGCCCGCGCGACCAGGTAAGCCGCCCCGCCAACCGCCATCAGATAGGCCGATTCGTGCTTCGCGATCGATGCGGTCGCGGCAGGTCCGCGTTCGGACTTGCCGACGCTGGCAAGCAGGCCCTGACCCAGCATCATGTCCATGAAGCTGTCCATCCGGGTCGCGGTGGTCGGGCCGGCCGGGCCGACCACCTCGTCGCGCACCGGATCGACCGGGCCGACATAGTAGATCACCCGGCCCTTGAACGAGACCGGCAGGTCCTCGCCCTGGGCGAGCATGTCCTTGATCCGCTTGTGCGCGGCATCGCGGCCGGTCAGCATCTTGCCGTTCAGCAGCAGGCGGTCGCCCTGCTTCCAGCTTTTCACCTCGTCCGCCGTCAGCGTGTCGAGATTGACCCGCTTGGCCGCAGCGTCGGGCGCCCAGCTGACTTTGGGCCATTCATCCAGCTTGGGAGTCTCAAGGAAGGTCGGGCCGGACCCGTCCAGCGTGAAGTGCGCGTGGCGGGTGGCGGCGCAATTCGGGATCATCGCCACCGGCTTGCCGGCGGCATGGCACGGTGCGTCCAGGATCTTGACGTCAAGAATGGTCGACAGCCCGCCAAGGCCTTGCGCGCCGATCCCCAGCGCGTTGACCTTGTCGAAGATCTCGATCCGCATCGCCTCGATGTCGCTGCGCGGACCGCGTGCCTTGAGCGGGCCCATGTCGATCGGCTCCATCAGCGCCTGCTTGGCCAGCAGCACGCAATGTTCCGCGGTGCCGCCGATGCCGATGCCCAGCATCCCCGGCGGGCACCAGCCGGCGCCCATCTGCGGGAGCATTTCCACCACCCAGTCGACGATCGAATCGCTGGGGTTCATCATCTTGAACTTCGACTTGTTCTCCGAGCCGCCGCCCTTGGCCGCGACATCGATGGTCACCTTGCGGCCCGGGACCAGTTCGACGTGGAGCACGCACGGGGTATTGTCGCGGGTGTTGCGGCGGGTAAACGCGGGGTCCGCCAGCACCGACGCGCGCAGCTTGTTGTCGGCGTTGTTATAGGCCCGGCGCACGCCTTCATCGACCACGTCCTGCAATGACATCGCCGAACCGAGCCGGCATTCCTGCCCCCACTTGACGAACACGTTGACGATGCCGGTGTCCTGGCACAGCGGACGGTGGCCCTCGGCGCACATCCGGCTGTTGGTCAGAATCTGCGCGATCGCGTCCTTGGCCGCCGGGCCTTGTTCGGCCTCATAAGCTTCGCCCAGCGCGCGGATGTAGTCCATCGGGTGATAGTAGCTGATGTACTGGAGCGCGTCGGCGACGCTCTCGATCACGTCGTCCTCGCGGATGGTCACCATGTCAGCCATGTGCGGCGTGCTCCCTTAGCCCAAGGCGGCAATTCGCGGCTCCCATAGGCCCTCCCCCGCGCTCGCGTAAAGACCTGTATGACGGGGCCTGCAAAGACCGCCATCACGGCCCCCGGCCGGCCACCGCAGACCGCCCTGAAACGGATATATCTCGCACCCGCGAAAGGCCTTGGCGCGGGATGGAGCTTCGCCTAGAAGGCTGGTCATTGCGCCCGGTGTATTGCCAATGCAACACGGCCCGGGCGGGACCTTTTAAGGTGAACGGGGATGACAACTCTGGCCGCGCGGCAGCCCGCCGCAACTCTCGCAGCGCCGCTGGCGGCTGATGCCGCCATCGCCCGCCGCGCGATGATCGATAGCCAGCTGCGCGTCAGCGGCGTGAACGCGCCGGCCGTGCTCGCCGCGCTCAACAGCGTCGCGCGGGAAGATTTCGTTCCGGCAGAGATGAAGGCCAACGCCTATATCGATCGCGCCATCCCGCTGGGCGAAGGGCAGTTCCTGCCCGCCCCGCTGGTCCACGGCCGCATCCTCGGCGAAGCGATGCCCACTGCAGCAGACACCGTGCTGGTTGTCTCACCCAGCGGCTACCTGGCCGCGCTGGTGGCCACGTTCGGCGCGGCAGTCACCACGATCAGCCCGTCTGACGCCGGCGCAGCAAAGCAGAAGGTTGAGCCGGTCTCGCTGCTCCTCGTCGATGGCGCAATCGAACACGTGCCCGCCGGGCTCGCCGCGCGCCTGGCCGTAGGCGGCCGGATCGTGACCGGGCTGGTGGAACGCGGGGTCACCCGCCTTGCGGTCGGCCGCAAGGTCGCCGGCGACGTCACGCTGCAGCCGCTCGCCGAAATCGGCATGCCCATCCTCGCGGAATTTGCCGCACCCAAACGCTGGAGCTTCTGATCGTGCCGCAGCGCCGTATGCACATCCTCAAACGGGCGGCGCTGCTGGGCGGGATCGCACTCGCCGCCAGCCCGGCGCTGACCAGCCCGGCGCTGGCCGACAATCTGCGCGAAGCACTGGAATCGGCCTATCGCAGCAACCCCACACTGGAAGCCGCGCGCGCTAACCAGCGTGCGGTGGATGCCGGCGTTCCGATCGCGCGGTCGCAGGGGCTGCCGTCGCTGAACGGCACCGCTACTTATACCGAAATGCTGAAGAACAGCCCGATCGCCGCCGCCACCGGACCGGACCGGATTGTCGATGTCCAGGCCAGCGCCAACGTGCCGATCTATTCCGGCGGGCAGGTGCGCAATTCGATCAACGCTGCGGAAACGCGGGTCATGGCGGGCCAGAACGATCTGCGCTCGACCGAATCGGGCCTGTTCGCGCAAGTTGTCGCGGCGTACATGGACGTCATCAGCAACCAGGCGATCGTCGGGCTCAACCGCAACAATGTTCAGGTGCTCGAAGTCAACCTGACCGCGACCCGTGACCGGTACGAGATCGGCGATCTGACCCGAACCGACGTTGCCCAGTCGCAAGCCCGCTATGCGCAGGCCAAGGGCGATCTGCGCGGAGCCGAAGCCGCCCTGGCCGGATCGCGCGAAACCTACATCCAGCTGGTCGGCAAGGTTCCGGCCAACCTCGGACCGCCGCCTCCGCTCCCGGGGATGCCGGCCACGCCCGATGAAGCGATGGCAACCGCGCTTGACCACAACCCCGATCTGCTGGCCGCGCGCGATCGCAGCAAGGCGGCGGGCTATGACAGCGAAGTCGCCGGCGCCGGACGCCTGCCCAGGCTCAGCATATTCTCATCGGTCGCTCATGCCGACTACCTGAACAGCTACCGGCTGAACTTCGGGCAGCGGTTCACTTCGGCGCAGGCCGGGGTGCGGGCTTCCATTCCGCTGTTCCAGGGCGGGCTTCCGGCCGCCCAGCAGCGCCAGGCGCAGGCCCGCGAAGGCGCGACGCTGGAACAGGAAATCAGCGTTGAACGCCAGGTCATCGCCGCCGTCCGCTCGTCCTATCAGCAGTGGCGGGCGGCCCTCGACATCATCGAATCGAGCCAGACCGCGGTCGATGCCGCCACGCTCAGCCTCGAAGGCGTGCGCGCTGAAAACAGCGTCGGCAGCCGCACGATCCTCGACATCCTCAACGCCGAGCAGGAACTGCTGAACACGCAGGTCGTGCTCGTCCGGTCGCGCCGCAACGCCTATGTCGCCGGGTTCAACCTGCTGGCGGCGATGGGCCGCGCCGAAGCGCGCGATCTCGGGCTCGATGGCGGCGCGCTGTACGATCCCAACGTCAATTACAAGCACGTGCGCGGCAACATCTTCGACTGGGTGCGCGATCCTGATCCGAAGGCGCAATCCACCCGCACGGTTGACACACCGGCGCAGGACGGTTCAACTCCAGACACCGAAAACGCCGTGATGGGCGGGGTCGGTGCCGCGCCAGCTGCCGGTAGCGGCACTAGCGGGGGCAAAAGCGGGGGTTGATGCGGATGCGGCAGGCAAGTGAACCTTCGGTCGAGGAAATTCTCGAGTCGATCAAGAAAGTGATCGCGCGGGATAATCGCGCGGGCGCCGCTGAAGAACGGCGCCAGCGCGAATCGCGCGGCGTCTCGGCCAGCGCCGTGACAGTCGGTGACGAGGAAGATGACGACGAAGTGCTCGACCTCGCAGGCGCGACCGAGCTGGACGGCGGCGATGGCCAAGCCGCTCCGGCCCCGTTGATCACCGAACACGCAGTAAGCTCGATGCGCGAATCGCTGGCCGCGCTGGCCACGATGGCCGCCCCCGGCGTGGCCCCGCAGATTGTCCGTTCGGGCGAAACCTCGCTCGAAGGGCTGGTGCGCGATATGCTTCGCCCGATGCTGGCCGATTGGCTCGACAACAACCTGCCGCCGCTGGTCGAACGGCTGGTCGCAGCGGAGATTGCCCGCATCGTCGGCAAGAAGGGCTGATCGGGCCAGAGTAACGGGGGCCAGCGTAACCGGGCACGCTTGACCATGCGGCTCCGTCCGCGCAGGTAGGCCCCATGGCCAAGCCCGACCCTGCGCTGCTCGATCCGGCGCGTTATCCGTTCCAGCTCGATATTCCGACGCGGTTCGGCGATCTCGACATGAACCAGCACATCAACAACGCGGCGATGGCCGGGTTGTTCGAGGATGCCCGCGTGCGGTTCCTGTATCGCACCGGCGCGATGGGCGGCCCCGGGGCGGTCCAGCCGATGGCCGTCAGCTTCGCGATCGAATACCTTCAGCAAGCCTACTATCCGGCCCCGCTGACATTTCATGTGGGCGTTGCGCATATCGGGCGCACCAGTCACACCATCGTCCACCTCGCCACGCAGGGAGATACCCCGGTGGCACTGGCACATTCGGTGGTCGTTGCGACGCAGGACGGCCGCCCCTGCCCGCTGCCCGCAGACGTCGAGGCGGTCACCCGGCAATGGATGCTCAGGTGAACACGGCAAGCGCCGACGAACTGGCCCAGGCCCGCGCCGCGCTCAGCGTTAACGGCGGTGACGGCATCCGCCGCCACATCTTCCTCTGCGCCGAGCCGCAGAAGGGCGAATGCTGCACTCCCGAAGTGGGTGTGCCCGCATGGAAGTACCTGAAACGGCGGCTGAAGGAACTTGGGCTCGACCGCACTGGCGGCGTTGCGCGGACCAAGGCGGATTGCCTCAAGATCTGTGCCGCCGGTCCGATCGCCGTCGTCTGGCCCGACGGGGTCTGGTATCATTCCTGCACCCCGCCGGTGCTCGAGCGGATCATCCAGGAACACCTCGTCGGCGGTGTGCCGGTAGAGGATTTCCGGCTCTATCCGGCCGCGTGATCCGTTACCGGTCGTCCGCCAGCGGGTCGATCACCGCATCGTCATGCCCGGTGCCGCTGGACAGGAACACCAGCCCCATCAGCGCTGCGGCCAGCAGCATCGTCCCGCCCACGCCCAGCGCGGTCGCGAGGTACAGATTGATCGAAACCAGCCCGTTCTGCGCATAGATCACGGCCAGCGCCGTCAGCACGGCCGCCAGCGTCACCCACCCCATCGCGCGCATTATCCGCCAGTACCGGCCCCAGGCATGGGCCGCGGTATCGGGATCATCGAGCGGGGAGCGGGGAATGACCATTCCCCGCACATGGCGATGCCAAGCCTGTGGCGCAATGGCCCTTTCGGCCGCGATCCGGGGCATCGGCCAAACTGTTTCGTGGCTATGGCGATCCCGACAGGAACGTGGCATCCTTGTCAGCCAGAAGACCCACCTTGGGAGAGGTGACCATGACCATAGCCCGCGTAATCGCCAGCCGCCCTACCGCCGCCGTAGTCACCGCCACGGCGGATATGACGGTCCAGCAAGCCATCGGCATCCTTGCCGCGCACCGCATCGGCGCCGTGCCGGTCATGGACGGTGACCAAGTTGTCGGGATATTTTCCGAACGCGACGTGCTGTATTGCCTCGCCCAGGAAGGCGACGCCGAGATCGACCGGACGGTCGGCGATGTCATGACCGCCCCGGCGATCACGGTCGCGCCCGATACCTCGGTGCTCGCCGCGCTATCGCTGATTACCCGGCGCCGCATTCGCCACCTGCCGGTTACGGAAGGCGGACGGATGATCGCGATGGTGTCGATCGGCGACCTCGTCAAACACCGGATCGACGCGATCGAAAAGGAAGCCGAAGCGATGCGCAACTACATCCAGGCGGTCTGACCAGCGCAGACAATACGCCGGCCCCATCCGCGCGGCCTTGCCCCGCCCCCGTGGCAGCCCTACATTCGTAGCATGTCCACACTCACCCTCAGCCCCAACGCCGCGCGCCGGGTCGCCACCATCGCACAGCAGCAAGCCAAGCCGGCGATCCTGCGCCTGTCGGTCGAAGGCGGCGGCTGTTCCGGCTTCCAGTACAAGTTCGGCCTGGCCGAAGCGCCCGATGGCGATGACCTCGTGGTCGAAACCGACGGGGTGCGGCTGGTGGTCGATCCGGTCAGCCTCGACCTGATCGACGGCTGCGTGGTCGATTACGTCGAATCGCTCGGCGGTGCGGCGTTCAAGGTGGCAAACCCCAATGCGGCCGCGTCGTGCGGGTGCGGCTCCAGCTTCGCGATCTGAGATGGCCGGCACGCTGAAGCTGGCCAGCTTCAACATCAACGGGATCAAGGCGCGCCTGCCGCGCCTGCTCGAATGGCTGGAAGAAACGCGGCCCTCGGTTGCCTGCCTGCAGGAAATCAAGACCCAGGACGAAGGCTTCCCCGCCGCCGAGTTCGAAAAGATCGGCTACGGCGCGATCTGGCATGGGCAGAAAGGCTTCAACGGCGTCGCCATCCTCGCCGATGGCCAGCAACCGGTCGAAGTCGGTCGGGGCCTTGCTGGCGATCCGGACGACGCGCATTCACGCTACCTCGAAGCTGACGTATTCGGATTGCGCATTGCCGGCATCTACCTGCCCAACGGCAATCCGGTTCCCGGCCCCAAGTTCGACTACAAGCTTCGCTGGATGGAACGCCTGCGCACCCGGATGCACCAACTTGCGGCCGAGGAAGTACCCGCCGCCGTGCTCGGCGATTTCAACGTCATTCCCGAGGACAAGGACGTCTGGTCCCCGCCCGCGATGGCCGATGACGCGCTGATGCAGCCCGAATCGCGCGATGCCTATGCGCGGCTGCTGGCCGATGGCTGGACCGACGCGCTCGACACGCTCAACCCGCGCGGCGGAGTATGGACGTTCTGGGATTACCAGGCCGGCGCCTGGCAGCGCGATCACGGCTTTCGCATCGATCACGCCTTGCTGTCACCCGAACTGGCCGACCGGCTGATCGCCGCCGGGGTCGACAAGGACCATCGCGGGCGGGACAAGGCCAGCGATCATGCGCCGGTGTGGATGGAACTGAAAGTTTAGAGCCGGGGCGATTGCCCCTGCACCCCGGCTGACTTCCGCCGCACCGCCCACGCCGGACGACCGCGTCACACGCAGAACCGGCGCCGGTAGACAGTCAGGGAGCGCAAGCGCTCTTGCATCGTCCTTCGGTCAACCTCAGCGGTAGAACACGTGATTATCGACCCGCGCAATGCGGGTCAGGCGCCAGCCCGGCGAAACGCGGGTCGCGTGGAAGAACAGCGCCCCTTCGACCACGCTCGACCATGAACCCTCGTTGGCGATCTGCGCGATCGCGACCGCGGTCTTCCACCCGCGTGAGGCGCGGTTGATCGCTGGCATACCATTGCCGCGCACGAACGAGAACTGCGAGCGCTGGAACACCACGCCGCAATACGAGCCCGGAAAGCGGCCCGAACGCGCGCGGTTGACCACCACCCGGCCCACCGCCAGCTGGCCGTCCAGCGTTTCGCTCTTGGCTTCGAAGTAGATCGCGCCGGCCAGGCATTCCAGTTCGCGCGACATGTCGCCGGCCACTGGCTGGTGCGCCACCAGGTCGGCCAGGCTGTCACCGCTCACAGCGGGGGAGGCGGGTGGCAGAGCAATGTCTTCGGCCGCATCGCGCTGCACGGTGGCAGGCAGGGCCGGATAGACGTCGGGAAGGAGGTTGGCGGGCTGCGCCGCGCTGGCCACCGGAAGGGCCACGAGCTGCGGACTAAGCACCTGGGGTTTTCTGGCCTCAGCGGCCGCGCCGGAACCATCGGCGGTCAAAACCGTAACGGTAAGGGTCAGTGTGATTGCAACAGCACTGGCAAGATCAAGCTTACGGCTCATTCATTCGTCTTTATCGGCGGTTGGCGCGCCTGCACGGGTGCGGACGAACGATCCGGGCCGGGAATAGCCGCCCCTTCACTTTCGCCGGGTTCCCGCCGGCTGCCACCCGTCTGCGCGCCAGCCGCGAGCGCTTTATTGCCCCGTCGACCGCCTTCGCGAAAGTGGAGGGCGCCGTTTGTTTGTGCAGCGCAGCAAAGTCAACCCGCCGCACATTACAATCCGATGAACCGTTCACCCTGCGGGATGTCCAGTTCGATGATCCACACATCGGGGTCCTGTTCGCGGCGCCGATCAAGCCAGCCGGGGAGCGCCCCGGGGTCATCGGCCGAATCGGTTTTCGCAAGAGCCCAGCCGCGCGTTCCATCGGCCCGGGGCATCCGTTCGTACGCCCGCGAATCGCGCCCGCCTGCGGTTATCACCACGATCAGGGTGCCAGCCTCGCGCTCGCCTTTGGCCAGTACCGCTGCAAATCCGCCCGCCGCCTGGACCTGGCGGAGCAGGGCCGACGCCTCGATATGCGCGGGCAAGCGCTCATCGGGCAACCGGTCGTCAGGCAATCCGGTAGCCCGGCAGGCCCGAGAGCGCGATCCGGCTGCGCATGAATGTGCCGGTGCCGCGGCCGATCTCCTCGCCATCGCGGTCGACCAGCCGTGCTTCGGCGACCAGCACGCGCCGCCGCCCGCTGATCCAGCGGCCTTCCGCGACGATCCGGCCGGACTTGACCGGGCGGACGAAGTGCAGATTGAACGACGTGGTCAGCAGGAAGCGGTCGGTGATCATCGTGTTCGCGGCATAGAACGCCGCATCGTCGAGCATCTTGAAATAGATCGTCCCGTGCGCCGCTCCGGCGGCATGGTGGACACGGGCATCGATGTCGAATTCGATCCGCGCCGCACCGCCGCCGGTGATCGTCAGGCGCGATTCGAACAACCGGTTGATCGGCGCCGAGGCATAGAGCCCTTCCAGCGCGCGCCAGTGGAGCGCTGCGCCTGAGGAAACCCCTGCGGCAGCAGGCGCCGCTTCGTCTGGAATCACCACAGCTGGTCCAGTCATTGGCGAAAAATCAGGCGGCGTCGCGATCGATGACATTGCACAGCAGCCCGTAAAGCGCCTCGGCCCCGGGCGCTTCGGTCAGGGCCTGGTGCATCCGCTCGTCGCGCATCAGGCGCGAGATCGCGGCAAGCGCATGAAGATGCGCAGCGCCCGCTTGTTCCGGCGAGAGCAGCCCGAACACCAGATCGACCGGCAACCCGTCCGCCGCCTCGAACGCGACCGGCGCTTCGAGCCGGAAGAACACCGCCACCGGTCGTGCCAGCCCGTCGATTCGCGCGTGGGGAATAGCCACGCCGCGGCCGAAGCCGGTGCTGCCGAGCCGCTCGCGCTCCTGGATCCGCTCGAACACGTGGTGCGGTTCGAGGCTGTAGACGGTCGCGAATCGGTCGGCGAGGAGTTGCAGGATAGCCTGTTTGCTGTCGGCACGGAGCGTGCTGACAGCTTCGGGAAGGAGCGTGAAAAGTGCGGTCATTGCGTGTATTGTTCGCCTGTCATGCCTCTGGCATCCGCGATTTACGGATCCCGGATATAGCGCGTCCCCGGAAAATCCCGGCCCATCCTTCTGAAAACACCGGGGGAACGCGCCTTGTCTAGCGCGTCAGGACGGCTCGACCCAGCCGATCGAGCCATCTCCGCGGCGGTAAACCATATTATGGCGTCCGGTTCCAGCATTTTTGAATAACAGCGCGTTGGTGTTGCGCAAATCCAGCATCATCACCGCGTCGGCGACGGTCGCGGTCGGCACGTCCACCCGCGTTTCGGCGATCACCAGCGGCGCTTCGTGGTGGACTTCATCAGCTTCCATTTCGGGTTCGGCGAACACCACGTAAGCGGCGTCTTCCTCGCGCGCAGCGTGAGTCGATTCCTCGTGCCGGTCCTTCAGCCGGCGCTTGTAGCGGCGCAGCTGCTTGTCGATCTTCTCCGCCGCCTGGTCGAGCGCGATATGCGCATCCTGCGCGATCCCCGCCCCCTTGAGAATCAGCCCCTGCATCACGTGGGTGATGATGTCGCAGCGGAATGCACCGGCCGGGGCGCGGTTGAACGTCACATGGCTCGACAGTGCCTGGCTGAAATACTTGTCGACCACGGCGGACAGGCGGTCTGAAGCGTGCGTCTGCAGAGCTTCGCCGGTTTCAACCTGGTGACCGGAAACGCGAATGTCCATGTTAGCCCTTCTCCTGCTGGTTACGCCCCGCCGTTCCAGATCGGCGACTTCACTGTTTCCAGAAACGCGGCGTGGGCGGCGAGTTCCGCTTCGCCGGCCCCATGGGGACGAGCGGGGCGAAATACCCGTTCACGGGTAATCGTGGCCGTTACGGCGCTGACGATCGGGTCGGCCGGCCCGCCAGCCAGCTCCAGCCCGATCTGCCGCCCGCCGGTCAGTTCGACATAAACTTGCGCCAGCAATTCGGCATCGAGCAGCGCGCCGTGGCGGGTCCGGTGGCTGCGATCGATCCCATATCGGGTGCACAACGCATCAAGCGAGAGCTTGGCCCCCGGATGCCGCACCCGCGCGAGCTTGATCGTGTCCACCATCCGGCTGTGGCCCACCGGCTCCAGCCCGCATTGCGCCAGTTCAAAATTCAGAAAGGCGAAATCGAACCCGGCATTGTGCGCCACCAGCGGCGATCCGGCGATGAACGCCAGCAGGTCAGCCACGTTTTCGGGAAATTTCGGTTTGTCGGCCAGAAACGCCGCAGACAGTCCGTGAACGGCCTCGGCCTCGGCCGGCATGTCGCGCTCGGGGTTGAAATACGCGTGATAGACCTCACCAGTCGGCACCCGGTTGACCAGCTCGATGCAGCCGATCTCGACCATCCGATCCCCCTTCTTGGGGTCGAGACCGGTCGTTTCGGTATCGAAGATGATCTCGCGCATTTCCATTCCTATCGACCCGCCCGGCCCGCCGCGCAAGCGGCGATTAGCGCTCGCTTCGTTCCAGCAGGTTATGCACCAATCGCTGGACCGCGTGGCGCGTGTCGGCCAGCGATGTCCCGGTGTCGATCACGTGGTCGGCGCGCGCGCGCTTCTCGGCATCGGGCACCTGCAGGGCAAGGATCTGGGCGAACTTTTCCGCGCTGATCCCGGGCCGCGCCAACACCCGCGCGCGCTGCGCCTCGGGCGAGGCAGACACCACCAGCACCGCATCGACTTCGGCGAACCCGCCCTTTTCGAACAATAGCGGAATGTCGAACACCACCAGCGGCCGCGCCGCGTTGGCGGCCAGGAATTCGCGCCGCAGCCGCGCCACCGCCGGATGGACGATTCTTTCCAGCCGGGCGAGCTGCTCCTTGTCGCCGAACACCGCCGCGCCCAGCCTGGGGCGATCAACCCCGTCCGGCCCGGTCGTGCCCGGAAACGCCGCCTCGATCGCGGGCAGCAGTTCGGCGCCTGGCCCCTGCAGGCGGTGTACCGCCGCGTCGGCATCGAACACCGGCACGCCCAGCCCGTGGAACATCGCTGCCACCGCCGACTTGCCCATCCCGATCGAGCCGGTCAGCCCGAGGATGATGGGCCGCGAAGGCTCCGCATCAGGCACCCGTGATCCTCTGCCGCAAGTCCGCGTCATGCCGGCGCGGCGGGCGCTGCCCGAAGAACCGCGCGAAGGCATAGTCGGCTTGCCCGATCAGCATCGCCAGCCCGTCGACCGTGCGCAATCCGGCCGCCTTTGCCCCGGCCAGGAATCCGGTCTCCAGCGGCGTCGTCACGATGTCATAGGCGATGCTTCCCGGGGGGGCATGGCTCCAGTCGAACACCAGCGGCGGTTGACCGGCCATTCCGAGCGAACTGGCGTTGACCACCAGATCGCAGCACCCGGCGCGGTCATCGAAACCAAAATCAGTCGGCGTCGCGAAATGGGCGATGTCCACCGCATGGTGTTCGCCGCCGGGGTCCAGTTCATCCAGCAGCGCCCGCGCCTTGGCCGGATCACGCCCGGCCAGCACGATCATGAACCCGAGGCCCGCCAGCCCGGTGACGATCGCCCGCGCTGCGCCGCCGGTGCCCAGCACGCGGGCCATGCGGAACAGGTGCTCACGCTCGAACAACGGCGCGATCGGCGCAAGAAATCCCGGCACGTCGGTGTTGTAGCCGACCAGCGCGCCATCCTCGGGCACGATCGTGTTCACCGCGCCGACCCGGCGGGCCAGCGGGTCGATCCGGCCCAGCAGCGGCATCACCGCCTGCTTGTGCGGCATCGTGACGTTGCAACCGCGCCAATCGGGATCACCGCGCCGCGCCGCCAGATAGTCGGCCAGGCCAGCGGCCGTCACATGGCAACGCCGGTACTCGCCCGGCAGGCCCAGCTCTTCCAGCCAGAACCCATGGATCTCCGGGGACTTCGATTGCGCGATCGGATCGCCGATCAC
>JANLUV010000012.1:0-10917 GCA_031363685.1 Alphaproteobacteria bacterium
TTGATCGGCCATGTGGAGGCGACTATCGGCCCCACAGGCCTATGGCAAGCGCCGCCGCCATCCGGAGCGGCGCGGGACGGAAAGTATACGCGAATGAGCTGGACCGACGAACGCATCGAGAAACTGACCAAGATGTGGGAAGGCGGAGCTACCGCCAGCCAGATCGCGGAGGAACTCGGCGGAGTCAGCCGTAACGCGGTCATCGGCAAGGCCCATCGCCTGGGCCTCAAGGCGCGCCCGTCCCCGGTCAAGCCCAACGACAAGGGCGAAGTGCCGGCGGCACCTGCCCCCCGTCCGGCCCGAACGGCCGAGCCTGCGCCCGCCCGCGCGGCCGCGCCAACCGCCGCCAAGCCAGCGGCTCAGGCACCCGCGCAGGCTCCTGCTCCTGCCGCCCCGCGTGCGGCCGCATCGGCAGCTGCCGCTCCGGCCCAGCCATCAGGCGGCGCAGCGCCCACGCCGACGCCCACCCCGCATCACCCGCGCATCGTCTCAGTCGGTCCAGGCGGTTTTCTTCGCCAGGGACCGGGCGACCAGCAGGCGCCGATCCCGCCCGCCCCGCCGCGCCGCCTCGTGCCCGCCAAGCCGAGCCCGGACATCGCAGCCAAAACCTCGCTGCTCGATCTCAATGACCGGATCTGCCGCTGGCCGATAGGCCATCCCGGCGAACCGGACTTCCATTTCTGCGGCGACAAGGTCAACCCCAGCTTCCCGTACTGCGTCGATCATTGCGGCCGCGCGTACCAGGCGCAGTTGCCGCGCGGCGCGCGGCGTGCCCCGCCGCCATTGCCGTTCGGTGGCCCCCGGGTTCGCTGATCGCGCGTAGGAGTTGCGCTGTATCGGGGTGCCTTGGCGAGCCTCGCGTGCGCTGCCCCGATGCGCCTGCCCTAACGCACCTGCCAGCGTGCCCCGCACGGTATCAAATCGGGTTTGCAACCTACAACAGGCGACGCGCCATCCAGCGGCGACGGCGTCTCCGCGCGGGGCGATTCCGGATGCCAACTTCTTGCGGCATTGTAAAATCATCGCTTGTGCTTGATAAACCACTGAAGAGATTGTATATTTTTACAGACAGAAAAATACGATCTGCTCACCGCTGAACGGGTATTGCAACCGCATATTCCCAAACGGCGGCACTTCGAATGGTTAACGGCGCCCGGCACAGTATTAACACCGGCGTTCGCACGTTCCTCGGCCGGCGTGCTGGCGGGTCGCCGCGCCCAGGCCAAGTCCGGTAACTGGACATCGGTTGAACAGGGCAAGGCCCAGCGGATGTTCAACTTCAACTTCCAGAGCACGGCGGCGGCGGCCACGAATACCAGTTTCGTGCCGACTGATGCGGGCAGCGGCGTGGTCACCACCACGATCCCGACCGTGATGATGAAGATGTTCGGGATCGATACCGTCGCGCTCACCGCAAACTGCAGCGCCGAATACCCGCTGCTGGCCAGCCTGCCGACGGCATCGGGGCGGCGCCAAATCGGCAGCCGTTAGCCTGCGGTTTACCAATGCCGCGCTATACCGCTGCCATAAGGAGACTTCTGTGAAAGACGGCGAGTGGATTGCCCGAAAATCAAACCGGCTGCGCGTGACGCTGCACGCCCGTTGCACTGCCCTGGATGCGGAGGAACAGGGCGTTACGCTGGTCAACGTCACTCCCGAAGGGTGCTGCATGACCACGGGCGGCCTTGCCTTGCAACGCGGCGTCGCAGTGCTCGTCCGGCTGGAAAATGGCGAGGCGTTGACTGGTCAGGTGCGCTGGTGCGATGATGAACGGGCCGGCATCGAATTCGACAGCTATCTGCCGCAGCACCGGGTTGATTACCTGCGCCGCGAACAGACCACATTCCTGGGCGAAACCGATCACAGCCAGCTGGCGGTCCGCCGCTCGGTGCTCTGATCTGCGGCGCCGAAACAGGCTTAATTTTTCCTCTGCGCCGCCGTTCATGATGCCATGGACGCGCACGATCACTCGTCTCCCCGGCGCGAACGGGGCTTCCTCAGCTGGCTTGGCCTGGCGCCGAGCGGCCGGGCCAGGCCCGTCGCCGCGCCGCCCACTGAACCGGCAACTCCGCCCGATCCCCAGCAACTCGCCCGCCAGAGGATGCTCGATGATATCGGCTCGTTCCTGCTGGCCAACCGGCTCAACGTCACCCCGGCCACGCTTGGCGCCGCTTGTGATGTCACGACCGGCTCCGAGCCGCGCCTGATCGCGCTGGTTGCCGAGCGCCGCCGCGAGCATGCCCCAGTCACTGCCGAATGGCTTGCCGAAATACGCTACCCCGCCCAGCCGGACGACGAGGCGAAGGCGATGAACCGGCTGATGGAGCGGCTCGAAGCCAATATCGATAAGTTCTCCCGCACCACGGTCGAAGCGCGCACCGCCACTACCGATTACCAGTCGGCCCTGCGCACCCAGGTTGATGAATTGCATGACGTCAGCCGGGCTGGCGCCGTCATCAGCGGAATGGTGGCGATCGCCCGCACGATGATGGAACGCACGCGGGTGATCGAACAGCAGATGTTGCGCTCCGAACAGGAAACCCGCGTGCTCCATCTCAGCTTGGAGGACGCGCGCCGCAGTGCCGAGATCGATCACCTTACCGGTCTGCCCAACCGCCGCGCGTTCGAATCCCGGCTCGACAGCGAAGTCATCGCCGCCAAGGCCGCGAACGAACCGCTTTGCGTGGCGTTCTGCGATATCGACCGGTTCAAGAAGATCAACGACACCCACGGCCATGATGCCGGCGACCGGATCCTCAAAGTCGTCGCTCATGCCCTGAACGAGATTTCCGACGATCGCTGCCACGTCGCCCGCCATGGCGGCGAGGAATTTGTCGTCCTGCTGCGCGGATCGACGCTCGCCCAGGCCTACGATCTGCTTGACGAAACCCGCGCCAACCTGGCCGAACGGCGCCTGGTCAACCGCGCCAACGACATGCCGTTCGGCAAGGTAACTTTCTCCGCCGGGATCGCCGACCTGTTCGAATATCCCGATCCCCGCGCCGCGCTCAAGGCGGCGGACGAGGCGCTGTATGTCGCCAAAGCCGAAGGCCGCAACCGCATCGTCCGCGCGCCCGCCCGGCTGCAAGTGGTGGCGGACGACAAGGCCGCCTAAGCCTCCGTCCCGCTGGACATTCCCTCATCCCCGGCCCTATTCCGCCGGGTGAACCAGATGCCATCCCTCCTGTTCGTCTGCCTCGGCAACATCTGCCGCTCGCCCTTGGCCGAAGCCGCCTTCCGCTACCACGCAGCGGCGGCCGGACTTGGCACCATGGCCGATTCCGCCGGCACCGGCGATTGGCATGTCGGCGAGCCGCCCGATCCCCGCGCCATCGCCGAAGCGGCCCGCCACGGGATCGACATCACCGCCTATCGCGGCCGGCAAGTGAACCAGGTCGATTTCGCGCGCTTCACCCACATCTTCGCGCTCGATGGCCAAAACCTCGCCGACCTGCGCGCCCTGCGCCCGGCTGGCGCCACCGCCCAGCTTTCGCTGCTGCTCGATCACGTCCCCGGACTGGCCGGCCAGCCGGTCGCCGACCCGTACTGGGGCGACGCGGCGGCGTTTTCCGAAACATGGCACCAGGTGGACCTCGCCGCGCAGGCGCTGATTGCGATGCTGCGGGAATAGCTCCTGCTCGCCCAGCCGGCTGGCGGCTGAGGGGAGCGGCTTACTCCTCGCCCATCCGCAGCGCGGCGATGAAGGCTTCCTGCGGGATCGACACGTTGCCGTATTCGCGCATCCGCTTCTTGCCTTCCTTCTGCTTGTCCAGCAGCTTCTTCTTGCGGCTGATGTCACCGCCGTAACACTTGGCGGTAACGTCCTTGCGCATGGCGCTGATGGTTTCGCGGGCGATCACCTTGGCGCCGATCGCGGCCTGGATCGGGATTTTGAACATGTGGCGGGGGAATGAGTTCCTTGAGCCGCTCGACCAGATGGCGGCCGCGCGCGTCGGCCTGGCTGCGGTGGACGATCATCGACAGCGCATCGACCGGCTCGTTATTGACGAGGATGTTCATCATCACCAGATCGCCTTGGCGCAGGCCGATCTGTTTGTAGTCAAAACTCGCATAGCCGCGGCTGATCGATTTCAGGCGGTCATAGAAATCGAACACCACTTCGTTGAGCGGCAGTTCGTACTGCACCTGCGCACGGCCGCCCACGTAAGTCAGCCCGATCTGAATGCCGCGGCGGTCCTGGCACAGCTTGAGGATGCTGCCGAGATATTCGTCCGGGGTGTAGATCGTCGCCCTGATCCACGGCTCGTCCATATCGCGGATCTTGACCGGATCGGGCATGTCGGACGGGTTGTGCAGATACTGCGTGGTCCCGTCGTTCATGGTCAGCCGGTAAACCACGGACGGCGCCGTGGTGATCAGATCCAGGTCGTATTCGCGGGTCAGCCGTTCCTGAATGATCTCAAGGTGCAGGAGGCCGAGGAACCCGCAGCGGAAGCCGAAGCCCAGCGCGGCGGAACTTTCCATTTCAAAGCTGAAGCTGGCATCGTTCAGGCGCAGCTTGGCGATGCTTTCGCGCAGCTTTTCGAACTCGGCCGCGTCGACCGGGAACAGGCCACAGAACACCACGGGCTGGACTTCCTTGTAGCCCGGCAGCGCGGTGGTCGAGCCGTTCTTGACCGTGGTGATCGTGTCGCCGACGCGGGCCTGCGCCACTTCCTTGATCTGCGCGGTGATGAAACCGATCTCGCCCGCCCCAAGTTCGGGCAGTTGTTCGATCTTGGGGCGAAAGCACCCGACCCGGTCGATCAGGTGCTCGGTCCCGCCGGCCATGAACTTGACCTGCAGGCCCTTCTTGATGACCCCGTCAATCACCCGGACCAGGATCACGACGCCAAGGTAGGGATCGTACCAGCTGTCGACCAGCATCGCCGTAAGCGGCGCGGCGCGATCGCCCTTGGGCGGAGGGATGCGGGTGACGATCGCTTCCAGCACTTCGGCGATGCCGATGCCGCTTTTCGCGCTGGTCAGCACCGCGTTGCTGGCGTCAAGGCCGATGATTTCCTCGATCTGGGCCTTGACCTGCTCCGGCTCGGCGGCGGGCAGATCGATCTTGTTGATGACCGGCACGATCTCGTGGTCGTGCTCGATCGACTGGTAGACATTGGCAAGCGTTTGCGCCTCGACGCCTTGCGCCGCGTCCACCACCAGCAGCGCGCCTTCGCAGGCGGCAAGACTGCGGCTGACTTCATACGCGAAGTCGACATGGCCGGGGGTGTCCATCAGGTTGAGCTCGTACTCCTCGCCGTCATTGGCGATGTAGCGCAGGCGCACCGTCTGGGCTTTGATGGTGATGCCCCGCTCCCGCTCGATATCCATGCTATCGAGCACCTGCGCGCTCATTTCGCGCTCGGTCAGGCCGCCGGTATGCTGGATCAGCCGGTCAGCCAGGGTCGACTTACCGTGATCGATGTGGGCGATGATGGAAAAATTGCGGATCTTGGCCAGCTCAGTCATGCGCGCCCGTTAGCAGCGCGGCGCCAGCCTGTCACCAATGAGCCTGTCACCAATCGCGCTCGGGGTTCCGGCGCGCCTCGGAACTTTGGCCTACTTCGCCAACGCCCGTGCTTCGACCGCCAGGCAGGTGGCCATCGCGGTATAGCCAGCCACAGTCAGCGCAACGTGCGTGCGGCGGCCATCGGCCGGATCTGCACGGCGTTCGACCAGCTCGCTGTTTTCCAGCACCTGCAGCCAGCGCAGACCCGTGGTCGCGGGAACATCGGCGGCGATGCACGCGCTGGTCACCGGGATGCGGCGGCCTTCTTCGGCGGCGATGAACAGGTCGAGCAGGATGTCCCACGCCGGCTCGCCGAACAATCCGGCCGGCAGGTGCCGCGATCGGCGCCGGCGCTGGCTGTAGAAGCGGCGGGCCAGATCGGCGAGCGAGGCCGGCGGTGCCGCCTGCTGTCCGTGAGTAGTAGGGAAACCGCTTGGTGCCGCAGCGCCTGCTTCCTCGGCAAGGCCGGCAATCTGGTCGATCAACGTCGACAGTCGCTCGGCCAGCGGCATGCGTGCCGCGTTACCGGGAGCAGGTCGATTTTGGCCAAGCGGGATCGCTTCGGCGGACGAGTGCGTCGCCATGGGAAATACTCCGGCAGATGTTGCAGTGAAAGTCGGTTCAGGACGTCAGGTCAGGCGCCAATCGCGATAGGGACCGATCAGGCGCTTGCGGTGGACATGGGCGATGGCGCCAAGGACAACGATCAGGACTTGAAGATTCGAAGGCACCACCATCATCAGCCAGTAGGCCATACTATGTGACGGCAACCGCAGGATCATCGACAGATGTACGACAAGCGGCTGGAGTTGGAGTGCACAGACCCACAAGGGCCAGACCCGGTTCGCCCGCAAGGCCACCCACAGGAGACCGGCGAAGGTGGCACTATCGAGCGTGAGGTGGCCGACATCCACGTCTCGATCATGGTCCGGGCCGATGATCCCGTGGTAGGCGAAGTCCAGCAGGGTGGCAGCTAGCAAAATCTGGAGGACCACCCGTTCCGGTGCCGCTCCGTAGCGCAGGACACCCAAGGTCCCTGCTACCAAAGCAAGCCCAATGAACAGGAACAGCATGCCGCCGCCTTCCCTGCCGAACCCCGACTAACTCACGCCGCCGCGCGTAGCGCCAGCGTGTCGTTCAGTACGCCTTTCTTCGGCGGGCAGAACGTGTCGGCTACCGTGCCAAAGATCTCGGTGCCGATCTCGGCCAGGCGGCAATGGGTCCGGGCCAGTTCGCTGCCGGCGGTCAGCAGCGACTGCTGCGATTTGGTCAGCCGCAGTAGTGCATCGTGGCCTTCGAACGCCCCGAGGCCGATATCGCGACGCACGACGATGATGGAAGTGAAAAGCTGAGACTGGCGGATCAACGCTTCGTTCAGCGCCTCCTCGGCTTCGCGCACTTCACGTGCAATCCGTACCTGGGCAACATGGTTGGTCATGGTCATGGCATGGTCCTCGTTTGACTGGGCTTCCCGATCTTTGCCGCCCGGAGGGACCGCTTGTCGCTGGATCGGCCCCCGCGGGGTCAACCGGCGAAAAGCTTCGATACCGTGAGGAAAATCGAGATCCCCCCCAGTACCGTGACGATCATGAGCAGGGCGAGCACGACAATCGCGCCAAGCCTGGTCCATGTTCCCCACTCCCCTTCGAACAACGCGGGACCGACGCGGTAGTCAGCAACTTGCGGAACCGGAGCCGGTCCCTCGGTTGCCTTGGCAGGGTGTTCACCACAGGGGTTTCCCACCTCCGATTCCACCGCGTCGCTCCCAGATCGGGAATCAACCAGATACGCATCCGAAGCCATGTAGGAAAATTGATATGTCGAAGAGTCACATAAGGTCAGCAGGCGCCGGTACTCGGTGGCAACCTGCCCCCGCCCGGTTGCGCCCAGCCGGGCGCGTGCGGAATTGATGCGCTGATCCACCGTATGCGGCGAAATTCCCAGCCGGCGCGAGATTTCCTTGGACGTCTTGTGCTCGATCAGCAGGTCCAGCACTTCGCGCTGCTTGTCGGTGAGCCGGCCGAGCGGATTTGGCTCTGCGATCGCGGAATCATCCGGCATCAGCGGGTCATCCGCTGCAGACTGGTCATGTGCATCCCCTCCGACCGGAGCACCATTTCGGCAACCCCGGATACCGAAACGGAACAAACTGCGTCCGATCCAGAAGTAGTTAACGACGGCGTCAGCGCAAAGACAAGGCGCGTGATCAAAATTCCCGTAAAATAAACAACCTTCGGCGCGCCTTGACGACACGGCTGCGCTTCGCAACACTCCCTGAAACAACAGCATGACGCGGAGAGCATGATGGCCCTGGTCGCAACCGACGGAAAAACTGCCGACGAACGGGTGGTCCTCGCCTTCCTTGACCTGTGGGAGCAGCAGGACGTCGCGGGCATGCTCGCCTGCTTCGCCGACGGTGGCAGCTACATCGACATGGCATTGCCGCCGCGCCACGGCAAAGCTGCCATCCGCGAATATATCGAAAGCATCTTCGGCGCGTTCAGCGTCCGGATCGAAACCTTTCTGATCGCCTCGTCCGGCAACGTGGTGTTCACCGAGCGGGTCGATCACCTGGCTCGCAACGGCACCGATCGCACTGTCCCGCTGCCGGTGACCGGGGTGATGGAACTGCAGGACGGCAAGATCACCGCATGGCGGGACTATTGCGATGTCCGGACCGCAGAGGAAGGCCTGGGCATCGTCATCCGCCCGGCCACGGAAGGCGGCAAGGCGATTCCCTGACGCCTGTCCGGTCGCGCGCACGGCCATTGGCCTGCCGCGCGTTCAGGCTGCCTTGGTAGTCTTGGTCGGATCGACCGTGCCGAACTTCGGCAGGCTCATGTGGCTGATATTGTTGAGCGCCAGGATCGCCCCGTGGTTCGCGCCGGTCGGCATGCCCATGGCGGCCAGCACATAGGGCGCGACGCGGTGCCGGGTACAAAGCCCGCCTGCCCCGTCATCGACCAGCGGCGTCTCGAACTCAAGGCCTTGCGCAGTGCGTTCCGAGCGCCGGACAGTGGCCACCGCCAACTGGCCATCGCCGAAATCGAGCACGAATTGCATACCGATCGGCACATCGATCATCCCTTCGATCGCCGCCCCGGTGCGCGACAGGTTGCGCATGGTCACTTCGTAACGGTGATCGTCGTGAATCGCGCCAATCATGCGCAGCATGGTGCGGCGTTCGTCGCGCTGCTTGTCCGGCCCCATCGGCTCGATCACCCAATCACCTGAGGCAAGGGCGTCCGACACTGCCCCGACCGGTCGCGACGGCGAATAAATGTAACCCTGGATCTGGTCGACCCCCAGCTTGCGCATCAAATCCAGTTCGTCGCGGGCCTCGATGCCTTCTGCGGTCGTAACCATGTCGAGCGCCTTGGCCAGGCTGACGATCGCGGTAATGATCGCGGGGTTGCGGCTGCCGGGGATGGTAACGTCGCGGATAAAGCCCTTGTCGATCTTGATCTTGTCGAACGGCGCCTTCTTCAGATAGCCGAGCGACGAATAACCGGTGCCGAAATCGTCCAGCGCCAGCCGCACGCCGATCTTCTTGAGCGCGGCAAAGGTCCGGTCGGTCGTTTCATCATCGTTGACGAAGATCGATTCGGTGAGTTCCACTTCAAGCCGCTCTGGCGCCAGGCCGGAATTGGCCAGCGCCTGGGTCACGCTGCCGAGGAAGTTCGGGTGGGCAAATTGCGCCGGGCTGACGTTGACCGCGACGCGGATATTGCCGGGCCAGCTCATCGCATCCGCACAGGCCTGACGCAGCGCCCATTCGCCCAGCGCCACGATCAGGTTAGATTCCTCGGCGATCGGGATGAACAACGCGGGCGAAAGTCGGCCGAATTCCGGATGGGTCCACCGCATCAGCGCCTCGACCCCGATCACGGTGTCGGTACTGGTTGAAACGATTGGCTGATATTCAAGGCAGATCTGGTCGTGGAGGAGCGCATCGCGCAGATCTTCCTCAAGCCGCCGCCGCTTCTCTGCGCTTTCATGCAACTCGCTGGAATAGAACCGGAACTGGCCGCGCCCACCACCTTTGGCTGCATATAGCGCCAGATCGGTGCTGCGGATCAGGTCTTCGCTGGTGGCGCCGTCGAACGGCGCGATCGCGATCCCCACCGAGGCGCCGATCACACAGCGACTGCCCTCGATCGAATAGGGCTGCGACACGATCGAGATGATCCGCCGCGCCAGTTCGCCCAGCTTGCCGCGATCGTCAACGTCGGGGAGGATGACCTGGAATTCGTCGCCACCAAGGCGGCCGATTTCCACACCCTTGTTGCAGACGTTGGTCAGGCGCTGGGCAACCTGCTTGAGCAATTCATCGCCGGCCGGATGGCCCAGCGTATCGTTGACCTGCTTGAACCGGTCGAGATCGATCATCATCACTGCGCACGGGCGCTGCGCGCTGGCATAGGCGGTCAGCGTCGCGACCAGCCGCTGGCCCATGCGGTGACGGTTGGCGAGGCCGGTCAGCGAATCGTACATCGCCAGCCGCGATGCGTCGCGCTGGCTGCGAAGCCGTTCGGTGGCATCGACGCCGTTGCCGCGATAGCCAACAAAGGTGCGGTTGCCATCGAACTGCGGCCGGCCGGTTATCGCCCACCAGATCTCGGCATCCTCGCGCGCGGCGCGCACGGCCAGTTCGGAAAACGTCTTGGTGGCGGCCAGGATCAACGGCAGCGTGCGCGCACTGTCATCGCCTTCTTCGCGCTCAAGCGTGAACAGCGAATAGAACGGCGTCCCAAGCAGGTCCAGCCGGTTGCAACCGAGGGCCTGGGCGACACTTTCCGAAATATAGCTGATCCGGCCCTGCGCATCGGTCGACCAGAACCAGCCCTGGCCGGACTGTTCGTAATCACGCAGCAGCAACAGCGCCTGCTGTTCCTCGCCCAGAGTCTTGAACTGCGGAGCGCCCGATGCGGCCGGCTGGCCGCGCAAGAAACCTCCGATGCGTTTTACCACTGCCCCAAGTTCCTCGCAGCATGGGTCTTGCTTGACCCGTCGCGGCGTCCATCCGGCACTTTACCGGCACGTGGTGAAAGAATTGATAAGACCATCGGCAGTTGCACCCCGGTCAGCCGACCTTGCGCAGCGGCGGGTAGTGTCTCAGTTTGAATTTTCATCGCCGCGCTTCTTGTAAGGCCCGCGAACCTTGGGTGCCGGTGCCAGATCGTCAATCTTGGAAATCACGTCATCTAGCGACCACAACCGATCAGTGATGCCCGCTGCCATAGCAGGCGACATGCGCAGCGTCTTGTGAATGCGGGTGAAGTTGTAAAACACGAAATAGAGCGCCAGCGCGTGAATGTGGTTGTCCAGCTTCTTGCTAAAAGCGTTGGTCAATCGGGTGAAGCGCCGCATGGACATGCGCATGGTCAGGTTCTGGCGCTCGA
>JANLUV010000445.1:0-7170 GCA_031363685.1 Alphaproteobacteria bacterium
CGAGCAGATGCTGCCCACCAGCTTTCTGCGCCAGCTGATCGCGATGTACGGCAATTCGATGCAGTCGCTGCTGCCGGGCTACCTCGAAGCCTCGATGGAACATTTCCGCGATAACCAGCAGAAGCTGCGCCAGGCATTCGAGGAAAGCCTGGGCAATAATCCGCTGGCCAAGATCGCGCAGCAGAACATGGAAATGTTCAAGGCCGCGACCGCCGCGTTCATACCGGGCACCGAACCTGGTGGTGAAAAGGCCCCGGAAAAGGGCGAGGACGATCTCTCCACGCTCAAGGCCCAGATGGCCGAGATGCAGAAGAAGCTCGATTCGCTGAGCAAATAAGCCGATGCCCCGGCCCAGGCCGGGGCACGCCTGCCACGAATGGTGCCCGTCACGCACCATCGGGTTTGAACCCGCAGCCCTGACCGGCTACCAGCGCCCGCATGAATCAGCCCACCAAAAACCCCGGCGCGATCAAGCACGCCCTCACCGTCACCCGCGAAGCGGACTTTGCCGCCTGGTACCAGGAGGTCATCGCCGAAGCCGACATGGCCGAGGAATCGGGCGTGCGCGGGTGCATGGTGATCAAGCCGTGGGGCTATGGCATCTGGGAACGCATCCAGCAGGTCATGGATGGCCGCATCAAGGAAGCGGGCGTCCAGAACTGCTATTTTCCGCTGTTCATCCCGCTGTCCTATTTCGCCAGGGAAGCCGAGCACGTCGAAGGCTTCGCCAAGGAAATGGCGGTCGTCACCCATCACCGCCTGATCTCGGACGGGAAGGGCGGGCTGGTCCCCGATCCCGAGGCGAAGCTGGAAGAGCCGCTGGTCGTCCGCCCCACCTCGGAAACCGTCATCGGCGCGGCGATGGCGCGCTGGATCCAGTCATGGCGCGATCTGCCGCTGCTCACCAACCAGTGGGCCAACGTGGTGCGCTGGGAAATGCGCACGCGGATGTTCCTGCGCACCAGCGAGTTTCTCTGGCAGGAAGGCCACACCGCCCACGCCGACAAGGCCGACGCCATGGCCGAAACGCTGCGCGCGCTGGAAATGTACCGCTCGTTTTCCGAAGACGTGCTCGCCATGCCGGTGATCGCGGGCGAAAAACCCGAGAACGAACGCTTCCCCGGTGCGGCCGCGACTTATTCGATCGAAGCGATGATGCAGGACGGCAAGGCGCTGCAGGCTGGCACCTCGCACTATCTCGGCACCGGTTTCGCCGAGTCTGCGGGCATCCGCTATCAGGATCGTGAGGGCTCTCAGCAGGTCTGCCACACCACCAGTTGGGGCGTGTCCACGCGCATGATCGGCGGCGTGATCATGACGCACGGCGATGATGACGGCCTCCGCGTACCCCCGGCAATCGCGCCGCAGCAGATCGTGATCCTGCCGATGCTGCGCGAGGACGATGGCGACGCCGCGTTGCTCGCCTATTGCGAGGAGTTGCGTGCCGCGCTCTGCGCACAGACCGCGCTGGGCGAACTCACCCGCGTCCTGCTCGACAAGCGCCCCGGCAAGGCGACGCAAAAGCGCTGGGCCTGGGTCAAGAAAGGCGTGCCCCTGATCCTCGAAATCGGCGGCCGCGATGCCGCTGGCGGGCAAGTTTCGGCGCTGCGCCGCGACCGGCTCTGGCGCGAGGACGGCAAGGTCAATTTCGTCGGCATGGCCAAGGATGACTTCATCGCCGCCGCCACCGCCGAACTCGAAGCGATTCAGCACAGCCTGCACGCCGAAGCGACGGCAAAGCGCGACGCCCAGATCCAGCGCGGCATCACCACGCTCGATGGGCTGGCCGACTTCTTCTCGGAAGAAAACCGCTATCCGGGCTGGGTCGAACTCGGCTGGTCGCGCCCGACCGGCGCCGCGCTGGATGACGTGGTCGCCACGCTCAAGGCGCACAAGCTGACGATCCGCAACACCCCGATGGATGCGCCCGCGCCGACCGGGATATGCCTGTTTACCGGCGAACCGGCGGTGGAAACGATCTATGTGGCGCGGTCCTACTGATGCTGCTCCCCCTCCCACATGGGGGAGGGGGTAAGCGCCATCCTTACCGGTCCTTCGCCATTTCCGCCTTGTAGGCATCGATCGAGATCGGCCGACCAAGGAAATCCGCGACCAGCTCCGCTGCCGGCTTTGCACCGCCCGGCTGCAGCACCAGCGTCCGATACCGCAGCGCAGTGGTCTTGTTGCGGAGGCCGTCGATTGCAAACCGGGTGAACAAGTCGGCGGCGATCACCTTCGACCAGCGATAGGTATAATAATAGGCCGAATAGCCGTTGAGGTGACCGAAGCTGTCCTGCATCTGCGCAAACGGCGGCAATGGCACTGCGTTGTAGCGCGCATCCAGTTCGCGGGTGCGGGCGCCCAGATCGGCCGGAGCGGGTCCCTGGTGCAGCCCGAGCGAGATGTTCGATAGCGCCAGTTGCCGCATGTCAGACATGCCGATGTCGAAATAGCGCGCCTTGTTCATCTTCTCGACCAGCGCCTGCGGGATCGTGTTGCCGTTGGCATCGACCGCAAAGTTCTTGATCGTGCCGTAATCGTAAACCCATTCCTCCAGCATCTGCGACGGCGCCTCGACGAAGTCCCACTCGGTGGAAACGCCCGAAAGTCCGGCCCAGCGCGCCGTTTGCCCGCCGAAGATGTGGTGCAGCATATGGCCGAATTCATGGAGGAACGTATTCACGTCGCCATGTTCCATCAGTCCGGTGGCATGGCCGCCCGCCGGCAGGTTCATCACCAGAGCGCCCACCGGCACCACTCGCCCGGCGATCCCCTGGCGCAGGTTGATCATGTTGGCGTGGTTGTACTTGCCCGGTCGCGGATGCGAATCGAAATAGAAACGGCCGATCACCTTGCCCGCGTTCGGCCCGCTCCGGTCGAGTACTTCATAACTCTCGACCTGCGGGTTCCAGATGTCTGTGCGCCACGGTCGGATAGTCACGCCGAACAGGTCCTGCGTCAGTTGCAGGATGCCGCCGCGCACTTTGTCATAGGCAAAATACTGGCGGGCTTCCTGCCGGTCATAGGCGAAGTCGCGCTTCTGCACCTGTTGGCTGAGATAACCGCTGTCCCACGGCTCGAACCGCGTCGCACCGGGGTGATCGATCTGGTGGATCGCCAGCTTGCGGGCATAGTCGCGGTCGCTCGCCGGTTTGGCCGCGCTTGCCATATCGGCCAGCAGGCTTTCCACCTTGGCCGGGTGGTCCAGCATCTTGTCTTCCAGCGCCAGCGTCGCATGGTCCTTGCGTCCCAGCAAGGTTGCAAGTTCCTGCCGCAAGTTCAACAGATCGCGCAGCCGCGCGTCGTTCTCGGGATAAGCGCGGGTGACATTGGCCTCATACAGCCGTCGGCGCAGACTTTCGCTTTTCGCATAAGTCATCACCGGGCCGATATCGGGATAGTCCGTGGAAACGGTCACCTTGCCGTCCGGGCCGGGCGTGCGCGCGGCGATCCAGTCTGTCGGCAGGCCTTCCAGCTCGGCCGGATCAGCGCTTACCGTCTTGCGGCCATCGGCGATCGCCTTGTCGAAGCCGGTGCCCACTTCGGAAATGCGGTCCTGCAGCGCCTGGGCCGTGGCCCGCTGTTCGGGTGGCAGCGCCACGCCGGCCCGCTCGAACCCGCTCAGTGTGCGCTTGAGATACAACCGCGTCGGCGCATCCGCCTTGGCCAGATCGATCGCCTTCAGCCGGTCATAGACCTGGCGCGACAGGTTTAGACCCGTGTTCGCCGCGCTCAGCTTCACTTCGCAGTTGGCTCCGGCCTGCCGCCGCACATCGTCGGCCATGACTTCGCGGTAAAGCGCGAATTCCCCCACCCCGCCGACGATCAGGCTGTTGATATCATCATAGCGTTGCAGGGTGCGGGCCACGGTCGCCGGGCCGGTCTCGGCCTCCAGCGTTTTCTGGCGCGTGGCGATTGCCCCCAGATAGGCGCCGCACCGCTGCGTGATCGTCGCCGCATCAGCAGGGTTGCCAAGGATCCGGCCCATGAACACTTCTGCGCTATTGGGCTTCAGCACGGGTGACTTTGCCGCAGCGGCAGTTGCCACCTTGGCGGGCCTGGCACCCACCGGCGCAGCAGCCGAAAGCAGGGTCCCGGCCAGCAACGCGGCGGCAGCGATCTTGCGCATTCGGAACAGACTCCTGATTTCATTCGTAACGATTACCTAGAGCGGGCAATTGCGCCGCGCAATCACCCGTCGATGTACGGCGCGCGATTGTCATCGCTGTGCTTTGCCGCCAATGCTGCCGCCAATGGCTCGCCCTTCCAAACCCCAACCCGGTCTTCCCTCCCGCCAGCAGGTGCTGGATTTCATCGCCCAGTCCGACGATCCCGCCGGCAAGCGCGAGATCGCGCACGCGTTCGGGCTGAAAGGGCAGGAGAAGATCCAGCTCAAGGCCCTGCTACGCGACATGGCCGACGAAGGTCTGATCGACGGCAACCGCACCGCGTTCCACCGCATGGGCGGCGTGCCGCGAGTCACCGTGCTGCGCGTAGTCGAGATCGAGGAGGGTGAGGCGATTGCCGTGCCCGATAGCTGGCAGCCGGACGATGCCAGTTCGCCGCCACGCCTGCGCATGGTGGAAAAAGGGCGCGGATCGGCGCTCAAGGTCGGTGACCGGGTGCTGTCACGCACCGAGGAAGCTGAGGGTGGCTGGCGCGCGTTTCCGATGAAGACGTTGGCCGATCGCGCCGAACAAGTGCTCGGCGTGGTCGAAATCGACGGGACCGGCAAGGGCTGGCTCGCCCCGGTCGACAAGCGCGTCCGCCACTCCGTGCGCATTGCCGACCTGGCCGGCGCGGAAGCGGGCAACCTCGTTCTGGCGGAACCCGCTGGCCGCACCGCGCATTCCGGCGTCAAGGTGACCGCCGTGCTGGGCGATCCGTTCGCCCCGCGCGCCTTCAGCCTGATCGCGATCCACAAGCACGGCATCCCGCATGTCTTTCCGGGCGAAGTGATGGACGAAGGCCAGTTGGCCGCCCGGCTGCCCCTGGCGGAAGCCAGCCGCGAGGACTTGCGCCATTTGCCGATCATCGCGATCGATCCGTCCGACGCGCGCGATCATGACGATGCGATCTGGGCCGAGCCGGATGGGGTCGGCGGCTTCCGTGCGCTGGTTGCGATTGCCGATGTCAGTTTCTACGTCCGCCCCGGCAGCGCGCTCGACCGCGAGGCGCGCAAACGCGGCAATTCGGTCTATTTCCCCGACCGCGTCGTGCCGATGCTGCCCGAGGTACTATCGGCCGACGTCTGCTCGCTGCGCGCCGGCGCGGACCGGGCAGCGATGGCCTGTCACCTGACGATCGACGCCTCGGGCAACGTCACCGAATTCCGCTTCACCCGCGCGCTGGTGCGGATCGCGGAAGTCATCGCCTACGAGGACGCGCAGGCGCGGATCGACGCCGGCAATGCCGAACCGTACCTCCAGAACCTGTGGGAGGCATGGCGCAAGCTTGAAGAGGCGCGCAATCGCCGCGATCCGCTGGCGCTGGAACTACCCGAACGCCGCGTGAAGCTGGATGAAGCGGGCCGCATCAGCGAAATCGCCATCCGCGAACGGCTCGACGCGCACCGCGTGGTGGAAGATTTCATGATCGCCGCCAACGTGGCCGCTGCCAAGGCGCTGGAAAGCAAGGTTGCCCCGGTAGTCTACCGCATTCACGAGCCGCCAAGCCGCGAAAAGCTGGTGACGCTCAAGGATTACCTTGCCACATTCGGCCGCAAGCTCGCGCTGGGGCAGGTTATTACCCCGGGCCTGTTCAACCGGAGGCTGAAGGACGTGATCGACGAGGCTGAAAAGGCGCTGGTTATGGAAGCCGTGCTGCGCAGCCAGACGCAGGCCTATTACGGCCCGCGCAATGCCGGCCACTTCGGGCTTGCACTTGGCTCGTACGCCCATTTCACCTCGCCGATCCGGCGCTATTCGGACTTGCTGGTTCACCGCGCGCTGGTCGACGCATTCCGGTTGGAACAGCCCGCCCCCAAGGCGCATGTCCCGCCCCATTCCGGCCTGTCGGACCGTGATCGCGCGGACCTTGCCCGGATCAGCGACGCGATCAGCATTGCCGAGCGCCGGGCAATGGTTGCCGAGCGCGAGACGATCGATCGCTATGTTGCTGCCTGGCTGTCGGTCCGCATCGGCGAGGTGTTCACCACACGGATTACCGGGGTCCAGAAGTTCGGCGTCTTCGCCACGATCATCGGTCTGGGCGGCGATGGGCTGGTGCCGGTGTCCACCCTCGGCGCCGAGCGGTTTTCCTATGACGAGAAATCGCAAGTCCTCGAAGGCGATGAAAGCGGCACCCGCTATGCGATCGGCCAGATCCTCGAACTGCGCCTCGCCGAAGCGAACCCGCTGACCGGGGCGCTGAAGTTCGAGCCTCCCGAAGGGGCTGGGGGCCGGATCGAACCGCGCGGACGGCCGATCGGGCTGAAGAAAGGTGGCGGCCACCTCGTCGGCCCGCGCGGCCGGCCCGGCAACGTCCGCCATCAAGGGCGGCGCAAGTAAAGCCCTAGCTCAGGTCATCGATCCGGCCTTCGTCGAGCGAGGCGGGGACGATATAGAGCGGACAGGGCAGGGTGCCGATCCCCGCGCCGGCGAACCACGTGACCAGCGGGCCGGGGCTGCCGTTGCCCGCCGCGCCGAGCACCAGCACGGCCACTTCCGGGTGCAGGGCAAGATATTCGGTCACGACCTTGATCGCGTCACCCTGCTTGACCGCGATGGCGGGCATCTTGCCGCTTTCGCTGAACACGTTTCCGGCCAGGGACGTCACCAGAACTTCGGCGCGCGCGCGGGCTTCTTCCTCGATGGTCGCCTGGACACCGCCGAACGCCACGAACTGTTCGCGCGGGACAATTGTCAGCAGTTGCAGGTCGCCGCCGGTAGTGGCAGCGCGGCGCGAGGCGAAACGCAGCGCGGTTTGAGCCTCGTCGGTTTCGTCCATTATAACCAGATAGGTTCTCAACGGACCTTCCTTCCCTGACATTTATCCAAACCGTACAATTTCATTGCAAAGCACTTGCCTGCCATCGCCAAATTGGCAATCACATCAGCGGAGATGTGACGCCTGACGGATTGCCCTGCGGCTTTCGTCATGACGACGCCTGACGGAGAACGCAACGCCATGCCAATCGAGATCAAGATGCCCGCGCTCTCTCCGACGATG
>JANLUV010000023.1:0-1826 GCA_031363685.1 Alphaproteobacteria bacterium
CGAGGAGCTCGACAACAATGCGCAGGGGTTGCTCGGTTATGTCGTGCGCTGGATCGACGCCGGGGTGGGTTGTTCAAAGGTGCCTGACATCAATGACGTCGGCCTGATGGAAGACCGCGCGACGCTGCGGATTTCATCGCAGCACATGGCCAACTGGCTGCTCCACGGGGTCTGCACCAAAGCGCAGGTGATGGACGCACTGACCCGCATGGCGGCCAAGGTCGATGCGCAAAATGCAGGCGATCCGGGGTATGAGCAGCTGACGCCCGACAGCATGGCGTTCCAGGCGGCGTGCGATCTGGTGTTCAAGGGGGTCGAGCAGCCGAGCGGCTATACCGAGCCGCTGCTGCACGCGTGGCGGCAGAAGAAGAAGAGCGCTTGAACCCCTAGGCGGGCAACAGTGCCGGCAGAAGCACGATGGCGACGCCGGCAATGATCCACAGTCCGAGCCACGATCCGACCTGCCATGCCTTGGCGAAGAACACGCCGAGCAGTCCGGTCGCCATGCATGCAGTCAGTGCCGCCCAGCTAAGTGCCGCGCCGCCGTGGTAAGTGATGGGCGGCCCGCGCTTGCCATGAACCGTTACCTGCCCCGTCCACCAGATCACCGCCGCCCATCCGTACAGTGCGGCGCTGCCCGCGCCGAACAGGCGGCGCATCGTCGATAGGCGTTGGTCACGGTCAGTCATCATGCGGCTTGTAAAGTGGAAAGGTTACCGGCCCGTTGAGTTGCCGTGGCTGGTCAGCAACCGCGCTGTCGCCACGAATTCCGCCACGCTCAGCGTTTCCGCCCGGCGCTGACTATCAATCCCCAACGCTTCCAGCGCCCCAAGCGCGCCGGGCAGCCCCTTCAGGCTTTGCCGCAGCATCTTGCGGCGCTGGCCGAACGCCGCTTCGGTCACCCGTTCGAGCATCCGGGCCGAGACGCCTTCCGGCATCGCTGCGGGCACCACATGCACCACCGCGCTCATCACCTTGGGGGGCGGGGTGAAGGCGCTGCGGTGGACTTTCATGGCGAGCTTGGCGGTTGAGCGCCACTGCGCCAGCACTGCCAGTCGGCCGTAGGCCGATGATCCCGGCGCAGAGACGATGCGCTCGGCGACTTCCTGCTGGAACATCAGCGTCAGGCTCGACCATTGCGGCGGCCACGCCTCGCCGCCCAGCCAGCCGACGAACAGCGCTGTGCCGACGTTGTAGGGCAAGTTGGCGACCACGTGATACGGGCCTTCGATCCCGTGCGGGACTTTGGTCGCATCGCCTTCGATCACGCTCAGCTGGCCGGGGAATGCCTCAGTCAGTTCAGCCAGCGCGGGCAGGCAGCGGCGGTCCATCTCGATCGCGGTGACTTGCGCCCCGGCCCGGAGCAGCGCGCGGGTCAGGCCGCCCGGACCGGCGCCGATCTCGAGCACTTGCTGGCCGTCGAGCTTAGCCGGAATTTTCGCAATCCGCGCCAGCATCTGTTCGTCGAACAGGAAGTTCTGCCCCAGCGCTTTGGTGGCGAGCAGGCCGTGCCGCGCGATGACTTCGCGCAAGGGGGGAAGGGACGGGTTCACCCGAAGAACCGAAGATGTTGCGCTGGCCGCAGGCTCTTTTGAAATCTGTGTCATATCGTCAATCGCACTGATTCGACGGACAAGCAGCTTCGCCGATAGCGCCACAGCTTCGGTCCTTCGGGTGCACCAAAGCAATCATCTAAACCGCCGCATAGCGCATTCACCGGCCATTTTGATCGCCGCGATCATCGCACCCGGATCGGCGGCGCCGGTCCCGGCGATACCGAAAGCGGTGCCGTGATCGGGGCTGGTGCGCACGATGGGCAAGCCCAG
>JANLUV010000448.1:0-3551 GCA_031363685.1 Alphaproteobacteria bacterium
CTTATGGCGAGCCCGAGGTTTCCCCCGTTACCGAGGAATCCCCCCGCCGCCCGATCAATCCCTCCGGCATGTCCAAGCTGATGACCGAATTCATGTTGGCCGATACCGCCAGGGCCCATCCGCTCAATTACTGCGCGTTGCGCTATTTCAACGTTGCCGGGGCCGATCCGCAGGCCCGCTCGGGCCAGTCGACCGCCGGGGCAACGCACCTGATCAAGGTTGCGGTCGAAGCCGCGCTGGGCAAGCGGACCCACGTCTCGGTGTTCGGCACGGACTATGACACCCCCGACGGCACCGGGGTGCGCGATTACATCCACGTCGCCGATCTGGCCGCCGCCCACGTCCTCGCCCTCGCAGCGCTGATCGCCGAGCCCGCCCGCTCGCTCACCATGAACTGCGGCTATGGCCGGGGTTTCTCGGTGCTCGAAGTGCTGGATGCGGTGGACCGCGTCACCAACCTCAAGCTCGATCGCCGCGTCGATGGGCGCCGCGCCGGTGACGCGGGCAGCCTGGTCTCGGACAACCGCCTGATCATGGCCACGCTGCCGTGGCAGCCGCGCTTTGCCGATCTCGACACGATCGTCGCCCACGCGCTCGCATGGGAGCGGCGGCTGTCGGCGATTCGTGGAGGTTGATACTACGCGAAGCAGCACCGCAAGCGCATCGGCGCAGTCCGATGCGCGCAATCAAAACCGACTCCGGTTGACTTTCGCTTGGGGCTTCCTTAACCGCCCGGCTTCCAGTTTTCAGTGGCCTGTCGCCGCACGAGGTTTGTCATGAAGATTCGCAACAGCCTGAAGTCGCTCAAGGACCGTCACCGGGATAACCGCGTGATCCGTCGCCGGGGCCGGACTTACATCATCAACAAGACCAACCGCCGCTTCAAGGCGCGCCAGGGCTAATCACCTTGGCGGTGGCCGGACCGGATGGTCTGGCCCGCAAACAACGGCCCGCCTCCGATCAGGAGGGCGGGCCGCTGCCGTTTGGGGAAGGCGGCATTCCCGGCGAGCGAGACCAGCTATGACAGGTGATTCGGATTCTCAGATCGAAGCCGTGGTCTTCGATGTCGGCAAGGTCCTGTTCGAATGGGACATGCGCTGCCTCTATGCCAAGCTGATCGCCGATCCGGCCGAGCTGGAATGGTTTGTCACCACCGTGGTCACGCCCGAATGGCACTACCAGCACGATCAGGGCCGCTCCGTGGCCGCAATGGTCGCCGAACGCTCGGCTGAATACCCCGCACACGCGCACCTCATCGCCGCGTGGGGCACCCGCTTCAACGAAACCCTGCCCGGGCCGGTCCCCGGCAGCCTCGAACTGGTCGAGGCGCTGCACACCCGGGGTGTGCCGCTTTACGCGATCACCAATTTCGGCGCGGAGTTCTGGGCGGGGTTTCACCCGACTCAGCCGGTGTTCGAGCGTTTCCGCGACGTGGTCGTCTCGGGCGTGGAACAGCTGGTGAAGCCCGATCCCGCGATCTACCATCTGGCCCAGCAGCGCTTTGGCCACGCGCCGGAAGCGATGCTGTTCATCGACGATAACGCCGCCAACATTGCGTCGGTGCGCGCCTGCGGCTGGCATGGCCACCTGTTCACCGATGCGCCCACGCTCGACGTGGACTTGCGCGCGCGCGGGCTGCTTTAACCGGCGTTGCATTTCGCCAGGGCGTCCGCCGCCAGTTCCCCCTCGGGCGAGGTGAACCGCGCGACCGGCCCCAGCTTCTTCGCCACTTTGCGGCAGGCCAGCGGCGGGCGCGAATCCTGTACCGGGGCGCTGCACCGCTCGCCCGCGCACTTCCACAGCGCGCCGCCGATGATCTTGTGCCGGGGCGCGGGCAGGGCGGTCGCCAGCGTGGCCGACCAGCCCCCGCTCGCGGCTGCGGCAGGCACGGTCCCCAGCACCAGCGCGCCCGCCATCAAGGCGCACGAAAGCAGCCGCGAAAACGCTGTGGTCATGATCGGTCCCCGGTTGTTTACAGCAATATAAGTTGCGAATCACAATTTATATTATGCGGTTGCATATCGCAACCTGTTTTGCGCAAAACAGTTTTCCCCGTTGCTGCGAATGCTCTAGACTGCGGCATGAGCAAATTGCGCGAACCGCTCGATGCCGAATGCGGCCTGCCGCTGGCGCTGGAAGTGATGGGGGAACGCTGGTCGTTCCTGATCCTGCGCGCGGCGTTCAACGGCATCGGCCATTTTGAGGAATTTCTCGGCGCGCTGGGCATCGCCCGCAACATCCTGGCCAATCGCCTTGCCCGGCTGGTCGATCACGGCATCATGGCGCGCACCCCGCAGGCCGACGATCGCCGCCGCGTCGCCTACACCCTCACCGCCAAGGGGTTCGATCTGCTGCCCGCAATGCTCGCGCTGCGCCAGTGGGGGGAGAAGTACGGGCTGGGCGTGCCATCCAACCCGGTGCTGGTCGACAGCCGCGATTGTCAGCCGATCGCCGCGATCGGCATCCGCGCGCACGATGGCCGCCCGATCGCCTACACCGACCTGCAATGGCTCGATCGTACGCAACTGGGCCAGGCAGGGGCGTCCTGCTGCGGCCCGGACGGCAAGATCGACTAAGCCCACTTTGCCGCCCGCCGGTCCTTGCTGCATGATCCGGCCCATGAACCGCCGATTCGCCCTGCTCGCCGCGCCGCTGCTCCTCGCCGCGCTCACCGCCGCCACTCCGGCCAAACGCCACTCGGCCGCCCCGCCGCCGCCCGCCCCGCTGGCCGCCACCGTGCGCGTCGCGATCGTCACCGCGCTCGGCACGATCGAGGTCGATCTCGATCACGCCCACGCCCCCCGCACGGTCGAGAACTTCATCCGCTACGTCGATACACGGCGTTACGATGGGATGGCATTCTACCGCGCCATGCGCCTGGCGTGGGGCACGCAGCCCAACGGGTTGATCCAGTCCGGCCTCAGCGGCGATCCGCGCAAGGTGCTGAAGCCGGTCGTCCACGAACCGACCGACCAGACCGGCGTCCACCACACCTCCGGCGCGATTTCGATGGCGCGCTTTGCGCCGGGCACGGCGACGTCGGACTTCTCGATCCTGGTGTCCGACATGCCCGGGCTTGATGCCGATCCCGCTGCGGCCGATCCCGAGCTGAACGCCGGTTATGCCGCGTTCGGCCACGTCGTGTCGGGGATGGACGTGGTCCGCAAGATCTGGGACGCGCCGCTCTCGCCCACCAAGGGCGCAGGGCACCTCAAGGGCCAGATGCTTGATCCGCCGGTCAAGGTGCTGACCGTCCGCCGCGTCGCGCTGCCCGCGCCCATCACACCTTGATCGGCGCAGGCGCCAGCCCCGCGCAGCGGCGGCGGTGCATCTCCGCCAGCGCCGCCTCGAACCCGCGCGCATAGGCGGGGGTATCAAACAGCGAGCAAGTATCGCGCGCCGCCGCCAGCCGCGCCTGCAACTCCGCCATCCGCCCCGGATCGCGCGCCAGCGCCCCCGCCAGCGCGAGGTATTCCGCCAGCGACCCGGCCACCAGCTCGGGCAGGCCCGCCGCGTCCAACAGGCTTGCCGCCACCCGCGCGGCAAACGCC
>JANLUV010000067.1:0-1679 GCA_031363685.1 Alphaproteobacteria bacterium
GGCGCGGCGCAGGAGCAGATCGCCGCGTTCGCCAGTGCGGTCGCGGAAAGCGGGCAGGAAGTGCGGCTGATCGTGCGCGATGCCGCGAACGAGGCGCGCGCGGCCAGTCTGGTCGGAGCGGACGTGAAGCTGGAGCGGCGCGTGTATGGCGACGTGTGGCTGCGCGATACCGGGCCGCTGGTGGTGTGCGGGGCGGACGGCGCGCGCGTGGCGCGGCGGTTCGGGTTTAACGGCTGGGGCGGCAAGTACGTAATGGACGGCGACCAGACCATCGGCGCGGAACTGGCGGCCGACGCCGGCCTTGCCATCACCGCTAGTGATTGGATTCTCGAAGGCGGGGCGCTTGATACCGATGGCACCGGGCTGGTGGCGACGACCGAGCAGTGCCTGCTCAACCCCAACCGCAACCCCGGATTGGCGCGCGGCGAAATCGAGGCGCGGCTGGCGACGGACCTTGGGTTCGACCGGGTGTTGTGGCTGGGCGATGGACTGGTCAACGACCATACCGACGGCCATGTCGACAACCTGGCGCGATTCGTGGCGCCGGGGGTGCTGGCGCTGCCGCGCGCGACCGGGCCGGACGATCCCAATGCGGCGATCTATGCCGATGCCAAAGCTCGTGCCGAGGCGTTCGGGGTGCGGGTGGTGGAAGTGCCATCACCCGGCCGGGTGATGAGCGGAAATCGCGTGGAACCAGCGAGTTACATGAATTTCGCGATCACCTCGAAGCTGGTGGTCGTGCCGATCTGCGGCACGGTGCACGATGCCGACGGCGTGGCCGCGATCGCCGAACTGTTCCCTGACCGCGCCACGATCGGCCTGATGGCCGACGCCGTGCTGGCCGGGGGCGGCAGCTTCCATTGCGCCAGCCAGCAGATGCCTCGCGCCTTAGCCTGACCCGCAAAAACCCCGCATTTACCGTTCGCTAACGAATCGGGCGCACAAGGCAAAGCATGGCCCAAACCTTTGCCTTCGCTGCGATTCCTTTCCGCCTGCCGGCGCGGGAATGGCTGCGTCTCGCGATCGTGTACGGCTGCGCGCTGGCGCTGATTTGCGCCGAGCGGGCGCTGCCGCTGCTGTAATCACGCTGCTGTGAATTCGCGGCAACTTGGCGGCGGTACAACGCCGCTGCAACGCTGCAACAGGGATATCGCGGCGCCCCTGCACCAGCCCCGCAACGATCAGTCCCTGAGATCGGGCGGGGTCGCTTCCGCCTTCAGCAGCGCGATCGCTTCGGCCAGCGACACGAACTTCTGCCGCTCCTCGCCGAGCGTGCGGATCGCGACGGTGCCTTCCTCGGCCTCGCGCTTGCCGACGACCAAGAGGTGCGGAACTTTCTGGAGTGAATGTTCGCGCACCTTGTAGTTGATCTTCTCATTCCGCAGATCGGTTTCGACGCGGATGCCAGCCGCGTGCAGGTGGGCAGCGACGTTCCGGGCATAATCATCCGCATCGGAGACGATCGTGGCGACCACCGCCTGCACCGGGGCGAGCCATACCGGCAATCTGCCGGCGAAGTGTTCGATCAGGATGCCGATGAACCGTTCGTACGAACCGAAGATCGCGCGGTGGAGCATGACCGGGCGGTGCTTTTCGCCGTCCTCGCCGATGTAACCGGCATCGAGCCGATCGGGCAGGACGCGGTCGGACTGGATCGTGCCGACCTGCCACGTCCGGCC
>JANLUV010000103.1:0-5641 GCA_031363685.1 Alphaproteobacteria bacterium
GGACGATCCGCTCAAGCGGTGGAAACTCTCGCCGATCGATCTGGCGGCGCGGCAGAAGTACGGCGAATACACCAAGGCGCGCGAGACGATGCTGGCGGCGACCCATACCGATCACGCCCCGTGGACGCTGGTCGATTTCAACGACCAGCGCCGGGGCCGCCTGACCCTGATTCGCGACCTGCTCAGCCGGCTGCCCGATACCTGGGTGGAACCGGAGAAAATCGAGTTGCCGCCGCTGGCGCACAAGCCGAAGCGGGAGAAGTTCGGCGTGGTAAAGCCGCAGAAGGGGTATGAGGGGTAGGGATGGCGCCATGTTCGGCTGTTACGTCGTCATTCCCGCGCAGGCGGTCAGGACAGGACGGGCACCCCCTTCGCTTGACTTTTGCCCGATTCGCCCGCAGAGGCCGCAACCTTGCCGGGCGGTGCACGCGTGCGCCGCTCGATCCGTTTTCAATGTCTGCTTTAGGAAAGCGTCGCCATGGCGAAGTCCGCAACCGTCAAGATCCGGCTGGTCTCTACCGCCGACACCGGGTTCTTCTACGTCACGAAGAAGAATCCGCGCAACACGACCGAGAAGATGACCTTCCGCAAATATGACCCGGTCGTGCGCAAGCACGTCGAGTTCAAGGAAGCCAAGATCAAGTAATCTGGTCGGCCCGGCCCCCGTGTTTCGGAACCGGGCGGGTTCACCCGGAGTTCAAGCCCCCGAACCTAGGGACTACGGCATGAACCGCTTGATCACATCACTTCGCACTTTCGCTGGCGCCGCCGTTTCGGCGGCGCTTGTTGTGTCTGCGCCGGCTGCCCTGATGCTGCCGGCAGCCCCGGCGGCGGCGCAACAGGCCAGCGATCTTGACCGCGCGGTCGAGGCGCTGCGCGGGGTCAGCACGGTGCAGGCCAGCTTCACCCAGACCGACCGCGACGGCCAGCGCCTGGCCGGTACGCTGACGATCAAGCGCCCGGGCAAGATGCGCTTCCAGTATCAGCCCGGCGTGCCGCTGCTGATCGTGGCCGACGGCAACGCGCTGACCATGGTCGATTATGAAGTGCGCCAAGTGCAGCGCTGGCCGATCAAGAACAGCCCGCTGGGCGCGCTGCTTGATCCCACGCGCGATGTGAAGAAGTTCGGCACGCTCCAGCCGACCACCGATCCCGCCGTCGTCAGCATCGAGGTGCGCGACCGGTCGCACCCCGAATATGGCGTGATCACCATGATCTTTGACCGCAAGGCCGGCATGCCGGGCGGACTGGAACTGGTCGGCTGGGTCGCGCTCGATTCGCAGAGCCGCCGCACCACGATCCGCCTGTCGAACCAGCGGTACGGCATTGCAGTGGCAGACAGAATGTTCAGGTACAACGATCCGCGCGGGACGCCTCGTCGATAGCGGCGGGCGGCTGGTCCCGGTAGTGCCGCTGTGCTGCGACAAACCGCGACAATCCGGCCGTTGCCGTTCACTTGGGAGCAAGGCGCAGGCCCCTATACCGGTTCTCGACAAGGCGGTCTGAGGCGGGTTTCCCCCCTGTTGCCCCAACCTCCACTATGCTTCCTTGTCAAAGCGTGACGAACGCACAACGGAACCCTCGGTCCATTGCCCCCGGACCGGGGGTTTTTGTTTGTTGGCCGCCATTCGGCTGATGCCGGGCTGGAAAAGCGGCGCGGTCGTCCCTAAAGCCTGCGCATGGTTTCGATTGCCACGTGGAATATCAATTCGGTTCGCCTGCGGGCCGAACAGGTCGTGCGGTTCCTGGCGCAGGAGGCGCCCGATGTGCTGTGCCTGCAGGAGATCAAGACGCCGGAAAACCTGTTCCCGCACGATGTGTTCGAGGCGGCGGGGTACACGCACCGGGCAGTCCACGGGCAGAAGGGCTATCACGGGGTGGCCACAGTCAGCCGGATTCCGCTGCGCGAATTCTCGCGGCATGACTGGCAGGACAATGGCGAGGCCCGGCATGTCGGCGTGGAACTGCTCGGGCCGGGGCAGGGGCTGATCCTCGAAAACGTCTATATCCCGGCGGGCGGGGATATTCCGGACCGCGCGGCCAATCCCAAGTTCGGGCAGAAGCTGGATTTCCTCGAGCGGATGACCCGCTGGGCCGATGCGATCGACCGGCCGACGCTGATTGTGGGCGATTTCAATATCGCCCCGCTGGACTGCGACGTTTACGATCACAAGGCGCTGCTGAAAGTGGTCAGCCACACGCCCGTAGAAGTGGCAACGCTGCAGCGGTTCGCCGACGCGCATGGCTGGGTGGACCTGGGGCGCAAGCACCTGCCCGCGCCGGAACGCAATTATTCGTGGTGGTCATACCGTTCGTACTGGCGGCAGAAGGACCAGGGCCGGCGGCTGGATCACATGTGGGCCTCGCCCGATCTGGCCGCGCAATCGAGCGGGCACCGCTTTGTCGAGGACACGCGGCGGTGGGACCAGCCATCGGACCATATCCCGCTGGTGACGGAATTTGCGCTTTGAGCCGGGCCAGCCGGCGGATCGCGCTGGCGCTGGATGCGCTGCGCCACGGCTGGGCGGTGGAACTGGACGGGGTCCTGCGGCTGCTGCCGGCGGAAACCGGGTTTGGCCCGGAGGTTACCGCCCCGCGCATGCTGATCTCGGCCGCCCGCGCGGCGACGCTGAAGCTGGCCAACCAGCGCGATGCCGCCGTGCCCGATGCGCCGGTGCTGATCCGCGCGGCCGAGCCGTTCGATCTGGTGCAGGGCCGGGTGCTGGCAGATCCGGCGCTGGACTTGCGCTATCCGCTCCAAGGCCCGTTTCGCGCCGAGCAGCTCGATCATCCGCGCGCCGCCGCCACCGCGATGGAACTGGCGCGGCTGGCGGGCATCCTGCCCGCCTTTCTGGTCGATCCGACGCTGTCGGGCGAAGCGCAGACGGTTTCGAGCGGCGATCTGGTGGAGTGGAAGGACCCGGCCCACCTCGTCATCGCCAGCCGCGCGCATCTGCCGGTGGAAGCGAGCGAGGATGCCGAGATTGTCGCCTTCCGCGCGGCGGACGACTTGCGCGAACATGTCGCGCTGGTGATCGGCACCCAGACCGGCGACCGCGCGCCGCTGGTGCGGCTCCATTCGGAATGCCTGACCGGCGATATCCTTGGCAGCCTTAAATGCGATTGCGGGCCGCAGCTTCACGCTGCGCTGCACGCGATGGCCGACGAAGCGCGCGGGGGCGGCTGGGGCGTCTTGCTGTACTTGCGGCAGGAAGGGCGCGGGATCGGCCTGATCAACAAGCTGCGGGCTTATCGCCTGCAGGATCAGGGGTTCGATACGGTCGACGCCAACAACCGGCTGGGCCTGCCGACCGAAGCGCGCGATTTTCCGGTGGCGGCGCGGATGCTCGGGCTGCTGGGCGTGCCGGCGATCCGGCTGATGACCAACAACCCGGCCAAGGTTGCCGCGCTGGAAGGCGTGGGCGTGACGGTGATCGAGCGGGTGCCGCACCAGTTGCCCGCCAATCCGCACAACGAACGCTATCTGGCGACCAAGCGCGACCGGACCGGGCATCTGCTGGGGTAGGGGCTGCGCAACGCCCGATCAGGCTGAGCCTGCGGCGTCGGCGCTCAGCGCTTCTCGAAGCGGACCAGCCCGGTCCCCAGCGCGTTCTGGCCGATGGTCAGCGCGTCACCCGACCAGTCGGCCACGAACGCACTTTCGCGGCTGACGCCGGGGGCGAAGCGGGCGTCGTTGCCTGCGATCGCCAGATAGTCCGATGGGCGAACCTTGCCTTCGGCCGCAACGGCGATGAACGCGGAGTAGTTTTCCTTGTTCTTGCCCTGCACGAACCAGTTGCCGGTGATGCGGCCAGTGGCACCGGCGGGCAGGTCGATCATGTAGTTGGTGGTTTGCCCGGCCGAATCGTCGAAGCTGCAGTTCAGCACGGCGATCTTTGCGGCGCGGCTTTTGAGGTAGTGCCCGCCGCGTCCGGCCTCGAACCGGGTGCGCGTGACGGTCAGCGCGCCGTAATCGCCGACATAGATGCCGTGGGCGCAGCCGCCGCCGCCTTCGCAGGTGCCGAGGCGGGTAAAGGTCGACTTGTCGACCGCGATGGTGCCGGCCGGATCGTTGGCAGTGAGGATGCCCTGCTGGCTATCGCGAAACCAGCTTTGCCCGACCGAGAGGTTGCCGTGTTCGAGCCGGATGCCCGCGCCGTTGCCGTCGCGCACGCGGATATCGGCGAACACCAGCCCTTCGATCCGCGCGGAACGGCCGCGCAGGACCAGCGCCGCCTTGCCCTCGCAGGCGACCCCGCCGAGCGTGGCCTGACCGGGAACGGCGGCGGTGTAGAGCACGTCGCCGCGTTCCTGCACCGCGCATTCGTTGAACCGGCCCGAGGCGACGCGGATCGTGCCCATCCCGTCGCCGATCGCGTTGACCGCATCCTGCAGGCGGCCGAAGCGCTGGCCGCTTTCGACCACGGTGTAAGGCGCATCGGACTGGGCGACGAGCGGCGCGGCGGCCGCAACCGCCAGCATTACAGGGGCGAGCAGGCGCAAGACCTTGGAGACGGGCGCGTTCTTCATGGCCGCGCAGTCTAGCGGGCGGGACTTAACAGCGGGCAAATTTTACTTGGCTGTCCCATCGCGGGGCGTTGCCGGGCCATCTCGCGGCGGGCGTCCGCGCCGGACTGGCTCTGGCGCGGCGATTCGCACCCCGCGCCGGGCCAGCGCCTCGCGCAGCAGCACCTCGACCTGGGCGTTGACCGAGCGCAAGTCCCCCGCCGCCGCCCGTTCCAGCGCGCCGAACAGCGCGGGATCGAGCCGCAGCGGGAAGGATTTGCGGGCAGGAGCAGCCATCGGCCTAATGGTACAGCGAGCCTGCGTTGACCACCGGCTGGGTATCGCGCTCGCTGCACAGCACCACCATCAGGTTCGAGACCATCGCCGCCTTGCGTTCATCATCGAGGTGGACGACGTTCTTTTCCGACAGCAGGGTCAGGGCCATTTCGACCATCGTCACCGCGCCTTCGACCAGTTTCTTGCGGGCGCCGATCACGGCTTCGGCCTGCTGGCGGCGCAGCATCGCCCCGGCGATTTCGGGCGCATAGGCAAGGTGGGTGAGGCCGCATTCGTCCACGGTGATGCCGGCGCCGGTCAGGCGGCGGTTCAGTTCCTCGCGCAGTTGCGCGTTCACTTCGTCGTGGCTGCCGCGCAGGGTTACTTCCATGTGCTCGATATCGTCATAGGGATAGCGCGAGCCGATCGAGCGCACCGCCGCCTCGATCTGGACGAACACGAACGCCTTGTAGTCATCCACGTCGAACAGCGCCTGCGCGGTATCGGCCACGCGCCAGACGACGTTGGTGGCGATCTCGATCGGATTGCCGCGCAAGTCGTTCACCTTGAGCTTTTCGGACACGACGTTGTTGGCGCGCACTGAAATGCGGGTCTTGCCCATCCACGGCCAGACCCAGCGCAGCCCGTGGCTGCGATCGGTCCCGCGATAGGAGCCAAACAGGGTGATTGCGACAGCCTGGTTGGGTTGGATCATGTAGAAGCCCTTGGCGATGACGATCAGCACGACCGGAATCAGGAAGATCGAGCCGAGGAAGCCCAGGATCGCGCCGTCGGTTGGCGTTTCGCCGCTGCCGGCGAAGGTGGTGATCCGGATCACGAACAGCACCAGCAGCGCGAG
>JANLUV010000164.1:0-4267 GCA_031363685.1 Alphaproteobacteria bacterium
CTGGACGGCTGGCAACTGATGCCCCGCCTGTTCGGGCCGGCGGTGCTCGGCCTGTTGTTCCTGCTGCCGGGCCTGCGCCGGCCGATGGGCAAGGCGGCTTTGGCCCCGGCAGGCGCGGGAGCACTCGGCCTGCTCGCAATCGCTACGGCGGCATTCCAGCCGGGGCCGGACGCGGTGGCGGAGCGGCCCTGGCCCACCCGGTTGTTGCCCGATGGCCTCAATCCCGGCGAATGGCCGCAATACGGCCGGACGCAGGCCGGTCAGCGATTCTCGCCGCTGACCCAGATCGACAAGGGCAACGTCGACAAGCTGCAGGTGGCGTGGACCTATCGCACCGGCGTCAAGCAGGAGGACACGCCCAGCCCGCTGCTGACCACGCCCGTCATGGTTGGCAACCGGCTGGTGCTGTGCACGCAGACCAACGTCGTGATCGCGCTCGATCCCGAAACAGGCAAGGAACTCTGGCGGTTCGATCCCAAGGTCAACCCGGAAGGGGGATCGGCGGTGCGGACCTGTCGCGGCGTTGCCTACCATGCCGACCCCAAGTTGCAGGATTGCCCGGAGCGGGTTGTCACCGGCACCTTTGGCGCGCAGCTGATCGCACTGGACATCCGCACCGGCCGGCCCTGCGCCTCGTTCGGCAAGGGTGGCTTCGTCGATCTGAAGGAAGGCATGGGCGAAATCCTCCCCGTCTATTACTTCATCAGTTCGGCGCCGGTGATCGTGCGCGGCAACATCATCGTCGGCGGCGGCATGGCCGACAACCAGAGCACCGACGAGCCTTCCGGCGTGATCCGCGCGTTCGACGTGGCAACCGGCAAGATGGCATGGGCATGGGATGCGGTGAACCCGGCAAACCGCAATGGGCCGCCGCCGGGCCACTGGTACAGCCGGGGTTCGCCCAACAGCTGGGCGCCGATGAGCGGCGACGATGCGCTGGGGCTGGTCTATGTGCCCACCGGTAACCCCACGCCCGACTTCTTCGGCGGCCAGCGCCGTCCGGCGGACGACAAGTACAGCAGTTCCGTGGTCGCGCTCGATGTGGCGACCGGTGATGTCCGCTGGTCGTTCCAGACGGTGCACCACGACCTGTGGGATTATGACGTGGCCTCGCAGCCGACGCTGCTGGACGTGAATATCGACGGCAAGACTGTGCCCGCGCTGGCCCAACCGACCAAGCGCGGCGAGATTTTCCTGCTCGATCGTCGCACCGGAGCGCCGCTGTCCAAGGTGGAGGAACGTGCGGCGCCCCGGCGCGGTGCGGCGCCGGAAGAACGCATCGCACCGACCCAGCCGTTCTCCGTCGGCATGCCGTCGTTTTCCGGTCCGCCGCTGGTCGAAAAGAACATGTGGGGCCTGACCCCGCTTGACCAGTTGTGGTGCCGCATCCGTTTCCGGCAACTGCGCTATGACGGGCCGATGACCCCGCCTGGCACCGACGAGGCGCTGATTTATCCCAGCATCGGCGGGGGCATGAACTATGGCGGGGTGGCCTATGACCCGGAACGCCAGATCATGCTGGTCAACTCGTTCTACTATGGCACTATCGCCCAGCTCGTCGGGCGCGAGGAAACCGACCGGCTGCTGAAGACCGCGAAGTCACAGGGGCATTCCGCCACCAACTTCGATGTGCCGCAGGCGATGCGGGGAACACCCTATGGCGTGCGGCAGAGCGGGCTGATCTCGCCGCTCAACGTGCTGTGCAACGCGCCGCCGTTCGGCAAGCTGAGCGCGATCGACATGCGCACACGCAAGCTGATGTGGTCACGCCCGATAGGCACCGTGCAAGACAGCGGTCCGTTCGGCCTTTCGGTGGGCCTGCCGATCCCGATGGGCATGCCGGGCTGGGGCGGCATGGTTTCGACGCGCAGCGGCATCACCTTCACCGGCTACGTCAAGGAAAAGGCGTTCCGCGCGTTCGACACCGTGACCGGTAAGGAACTGTGGAAGGCGCGCATTCCGGCCAGCGCCAACGGCAACCCGATGACGTATGTCAGCCCGACCAGCGGTCGGCAGTTCGTGGTTGCCGCGGCGGGCGGCCATGTCATGCTGCAGTCCTTGCCGCTCAGCGATACCTTAGTCGCCTACGCGCTGCCGAAGAAGCGATAGGACCGGCGCGCGGACGGCATTCCGGTTTCCGCCCGTTAGGGGGGCGAGACAGGGAGTTTGGGCGGCGCCCCATGCCGACCGTTGCCAGGTCCCACTGGCGGATAAATCTGGCGGAAGGACGATCGATGGCAGGCAATCGGCAAGTGGTTTTAACGGCCCGCCCGACAGGCAAGGTACAGGCCAGCGATTTTGCGATCGTCGACGGAACGATTCGATCGCCGGGCGACGGGCAGTTGCTGGTCGAGAATCTCTATCTGTCGATAGATCCCGGCGTCAGGAACCTGCTAGGCGCCGAAACGGGCTACCTGCCGCCCGTCGCGATAGGTGCCGCACTCGCGGGTACCATCCTCGGCCGGGTTCTGGAATCGCGGAACGAGCGGTTCGGCGTTGGCAATCTGGTGATCGGCCGCGGCACCATCGGCGAATTCAGCCTGATTACGCCCGATGCCCTGTGCTGGAAAGTCGACCCGGCGCGTTATCCGACATTGTCCAGCGCCCTTACTGTGCTCGGCGTGCCTGGCCTGACGGCCTATATGGGGCTGCTCGAAGTCGCGCGGCCCCGGGCCGGCGAAACTATACTCGTTTCAGGTGCGGCTGGCGCTGTCGGTTCGATTGCCAGCCAGATTGCCAAGATCAAAGACTGCCGGGTCGTGGGCATTGCCGGCGGCGAAGCTAAGCGACGCCTGTTGATTGATGAGTTCGGCCTTGATGCAGCGATCGACTACAAGGGGCTGAGCGTCGCCGAGTTGTCTGCGGCGATTGGCAATGCCTGCCCGGCGGGTGTGGATGCTCTGTTCGATAACGTTGGCGGCAGCGTGCTGGATGCCGCGCTGGGCCAGATGAACCGGGGAGGGCGAATAGCCGCATGCGGCATGATCTCTCAATATGATGGATCACCGCCGCCGCAGATGCAGAACCTGTTCCATATTGTGAGCAAGGCACTTAAAATTGAAGGGTTTCTGCTGTTCGATTTTGTCAGCCAATACGAGCGTGCGCTCACCGATCTGACGGAATGGGTCAGCCAAGACAAAATTCATTGTCGTGAAGACATAGCCGACGGCCTTGCGCAGGCAATTCCGATGTTTCTCAAGTTATTCGATGGAGAAAACCGAGGCAAGGCGATCGTCAAGCTGTGACCTCGAACAGCGTATCCCCGGCGCCGGACTGTCGGCAATTTTGCGCGCGAAGTCATTGGATGGAACAGGAAGGACTGCAAATAGACGCGGAATATTGGATTTGGCGCGGATTTTTTCTGACAGTTAACTTGATGCACCGTATAATATACTGTCCTGTGTACGCATAAGCCAAGCCACGAGGACTGTTCCAGATCACGTCAACCACAAGAATGTCTGATGATCATCACTCTCGGATTCTACAAGCGCCGCGCGAATCTGACGCATGAGCAGTTCGCCAGCCACTGGACCGGGGTGCATGGCCCGCTGATCCGCTCGATCCACGACAACGGGAAATATCTGTTCCGTTACGTGCAGCATCACATCGTGCCGGAACCGGGGCACGAGGTTCCGGGCGGAATGGAGTTCGACGGCTTCCCGGAAGCATGGTTCTTCAGCATCGCAGCACGCGATGCCCTGTTCGGCCTGCCGTTCATCCAGCAGGAGGTGATCGAGGACGAAACCGAATTCATCGTGATGGCGCGCAACGAGGTTTCATTTGATGGACGAGCAGCGTACGATTATCAATGGTCCGGATGCAATGCCCCCTGAATGGTCAGCTGTTCGCGGCGGGTAATGTGAGCTTTGGCCGACATCGCCGCAGATGGACGCGGCCTGGAACAGGAGAGATGCATGGCAACGGTTTTTCATCACACGAACATCGTGTCGCATGACCCCGAGCGGCTGGCGACATTCTATATCGACGTCTTCGACTGCGTCCGGGACGGTCCCGATCGCAATCTTCAGGGCGACTGGATCGCACGGGGGACCGGGCTGGCCGGCGCGCATATAACCGGATTGATGCTCAGGCTTCCGGGACACGGGGTTCCGGGGCCGAAGCTGGAGATATTCAAGGTGGCAGGCGCGGACCAAGCCACGCCCGGGAAAGTCACCCGCCCAGGCTTGATGCATCTGTGCTTCGAAGTCGATAACGCCCATCAAACGCTGGATCGCATACTGGCAGCGGGCGGACAGCGACAGGGCGA
>JANLUV010000172.1:0-2541 GCA_031363685.1 Alphaproteobacteria bacterium
GCGCGGCGGCGCGCTGCTGCTTAACCTCAAGGGCAGCGTGGTCGAAGAACCCGCCCCGGTCGACCCGTGGAATGTGGTGACGTCGGGCGGGGAACTGCCCGCCGCGCAGTACCGCGCCCGCGATCTGGTCCGCGCGCTGGACGCGGCGGCGGGGGACCGGCGGATCAAGGCGGTGGTGTTCGACCTGTCCCAATTTGCCGGCGGCGGGCTGGTCCACATGGAAGAACTGGGCGCGGCGATGGACCGCGTGCGGGCGGCGAAGAAACCGGTGCTGACGTACGGCGTCGGTTACAACGACGATGCGGTGATGCTCGCCGCCCATGCCAGCGAGGCGTGGATCAACCCGCTGGGCGCGGCCTGGGTGCTGGGGCCGGGCGGGCAGACGCAATATTACGGCGCGCTGCTGGAAAAGCTGAAGATCACCGCGCACGTCTTCCGCGTCGGCACTTACAAGGACTTCGTCGAGCCGTACTTGCGCGATTCGATGTCGGACCCGGCCCGCGCGGCGCGCACTGCGGTGCTGGACGCGCTGTTTGAAAGCTGGAAGGCCGATGTCCACAAGGCGCGGCCCAAGGCCGATCTGGCGCTGGTGACCGGCAATCCGGCGGCGTGGTTCAAGGCGGCGGGCGGTGACGGCGCGGCAGCGGCGAAAAGCGCCGGGCTGGTCGACCGCATCGGTGACCGGGTTGAATTTGGCAAGCGCGTAGCCGAACTGGTCGGCAAGGACACCACGGACGAGCGCCCCGGCGCCTTTGCCCATTCGAACCTGAAGGCATGGCTGGCGGCCAACCCCCCGCAGCGCGGCGGCAAGGCGATCGGCGTGGTGACCGTTGCCGGGAACATCGTCGATGGCGATGCCGGGCCGGGCACGGCGGGCGGCGACCGGATTGCCGATCTGCTCGACAGTGCGGACACCAAGGGTCTGGCGGCGCTGGTCATCCGGGTCGATTCGCCGGGCGGTTCGGTGATGGCCTCGGAACAGATCCGCAAGGCGATCGAGCGGGTCAAGGCGCGCGGGATTCCGGTAGCGGTATCGATGGCCAACGTTGCGGCTAGCGGCGGTTATTGGGTGGCGGCGCCCGGCACGCGCATATTTGCCGAACCGGGTACGATCACCGGCTCGATCGGGATCTTCGCGGTGGTGCCCAGTTTCGAGCGGACACTGGCCGATTACGGAGTGAAGTCCGACGGGGTGCGCACCACCCCGCTATCGGGCCAGCCCGACGTGCTGGGCGGATTCACGCCCGAACTGGAAGCGGTGCTCCAGTCCACCATCGAGGCGGGTTATGGCCGGTTCATCGGCCTCGTCGCCAGATCGCGCGGGAAGACCGTGCAACAGGTTGACCAGATCGCACAGGGGCGCATCTGGGACGGCGGCACCGCACGGCAGATCGGGCTGGTCGATCAGTTCGGCGGTCTGGACGACGCGCTGGCATGGGCCGCCGGGCAGGCGAGGCTGGGCAAGGGCGAATGGCACGCGGCCTATCTGGGCGAGCATCGCAACCCATACGCCTCGCTGATCGAAAAGCTGACCGGCGATGACGATGACAGCGCAGCGCCGGAGCAGGGCGATGTGTTCGCCCAACTGGCGGCTGGGCAGCGGGCTGCGGTGCTGCGGGCGCTGGCCGGGGCGGAACGGCTGATCGGCACACGCGGGGCGCAGGCTTATTGCCTGGGGTGTCCGGAGCCGGCGGTTGTGGCGCCGCCGGGTAAGGAATTGCGCGGGTGGTTGGCGGTGGTGAAGGGGTTGTTGGTGTGAGGACTTCGGGCGACCCAATTTACGTCATCTAATCGATTGTGCGGTTTCGACCGGGATTGAGCCGTGAGCGGACTGGCGGCTTCCGGAAAAGCTGAGGAGTGAAGCAGACATATCGGGTCCGCCCGCACCATTCAGCACTATCGACCGAACGGCCCGCGCCTGATTTCATTGACAGTAGCAGGTGAGAGGATGGCGGCGACCTCATTCAGCAAGGTTCGGGAGGCTTCATGATCGCCGGCAGCAAGCACCCGCTCGATACTGTTGATCTCAAACTCCCGCATCCTTAGCTCGTCAGCCGCTTCGCGCAGATCGCGCGCCGCACGATCACGCCGCTCTTGATCAGGTGCTGGGGTTTGCGCAAGCTTCTCCGTCAGCTGTGCCTTTAACCAGTCAGGATTGCAAAATTCCGAGTCAAGCGCGGCCATCGCGACGAGGGCTGTCAGCCCACGGCTCAATGTGCCCCTGCCGGTTTGAAATGACCCGGCATCGATCGACCACCTCAGGAGGTGCTCGCGGCAAGTGTCTGTGACATCGGGTGCTCCCCACTGCCGCGCGATGAGTGCGATGTCGAACATCCGGTCAGCAGGACGAAAGCCTTCCACAAACCGCGTGGTTTGCTCGTCGATCGGAATCCACGGAATGCTGCTAACCATCCAGTTAACATGCTTCTGCAGCTTGACTCGGTCGCGCTCACCACAAGAGGGCGCTTGAGCGAGGGCCAGCAGCAGGTTTGCCATGCCCTCAACCCATTGCAGCAGGTCGAAGGCAAACATGGACCGCTT